>JBAQUF010000095.1:0-5279 GCA_049297375.1 Patescibacteria group bacterium | reverse complement strand
GTATACAACCAGTCAGAGCCTAGTTGGTTTCCAGTAGCATCTGCTATCTTTGGCAAGTCAGATAAAGATAACCTGCTGATCTCAGGGGTAGCCTTAAATGGAATAGTTTTGGTCCATGGCTCTTCTTTTAATACATTTTCAATATCTGGTATTTCTGATCCACATCCAGATAGAAACACTTTGTGGGAAAACATCTTTATTCCAGAAAAGTCTTCAAATAACAACTTAATTCCATCAATCCAAATGGTTAGTATTTCTTTTAAACACTTCTCTACAATAAGTTTTTCACTTGCTGAAAGTTTATCTTGGTTGTACATCCCTAAGACTTTTTCTGCTTCCTTACTTGATAAACCCATTTTTGAACTTACTGCTTCTACAAAATGAAGATATCCAATATTTAAGGTTTTAGAAGATACTATTCCTCCCCCAAATATTACACCAACGTCAGTTGAGTCCTCAGCTACGCTGATTAGAACAAAATCTAGAGCATTTCTTGGAGAATTATTAACCCACTCCACAATGGAATACATTTGAGACCCTAAGGCAATTAACTCCAGCCCAGATTTTTTAATTACTCCTTGAATAGATTTAACATGAAAACTTGGGGCAAATGAGTTATAAACAGCGGCTTCAATTGTTTCCCCGTGCTGACCTTCTAGTGTTGCTACATTCTGATTATCTACCCTTAAGTAAATGTCAGATGTTGTTATTGAATCTAATTCTAAATCAGGATCACCTGTATTTTGAAGCACTTTATTATGAGCCTGAATATAAGAAGCTTCTGTAATTCTAGAATAAAGCTCTTCCACCTCCTCTGTTTTTATTGGATCTGTAGTTGTTCTCTTTAACCTAACAGTTGTAGTAAGACCTAAAGTAATTCCTCCATCAATGGCCACTATGGTTTTTTTAGTTTTGTCTCCAAGGTTCTCTGTTGCTTTTCCTACAACTTCTTTAACGGCTTCACATACTGTATCTTTGCTGATAACCATTCCGTTTCTAACACACCCTTCTTCTAAATCTTTTTTTCCTGACCCAATTATCTTGAAAGAATCTCCATCAAAATAAAATGCAACACATCTAACATCTTTTGCATTTATGTTTAAAGATAAAAACTTATTTGTGTCACTATCGACTTTTTCTAAGAAAGGCAGATTAAACATTAGTTTGATTATACAAACAGTAAGCTAAAACGGAAAGTTTGTTTTGTTTACACCTAGATCATCTTGTGGGATTGAATCCTCCGAAAGTCTTTTGTTGATAAACTCTTCAACTTCTTGAACAGGGGTTCCATACTTAATTCTTGATAGTTCTCTTATCTTTGTAGCAACGTCAGGATCCTTTTTGACAGATGAAAGGTCATTCCAATCTATCCATAATGAAAATGGTGGGGAAGGCTGTCCTTTTACCAACAATCTTATGTAGGCGTTTCCTGTTGGAAGGTTGCTTAAATCCTGCTTTGTAAATGTTGGTGCAAATTGAGGCTCCAAATACTCTGCATCTTCCACCCCAACTCTAAAAGCACACATTGTTCCAACATTTCCAAAGACAGCTTCTTTTATATCATCTTCAAGTTGTTGTATAAACTGGTGAGCCACTGTTAGGTTTAATCTATATTTTCTGGCTTCAGAAAGTATTGTGGCAAAATCTGGAGTAGCAAAATTTTGGAATTCATCTACATATAAGAAGAAGTTAGGGAAGTCCCCATGAAGTTTATGTCTTCTTAGTGCTGCAGCTAGTATTCTTGGAACAAATAAAAGACCGATGAAGTTAGAGTTTTCTTCACCAATTTTCCCCTTGGCAAGATCTACTAAAAGTATCTTTTTCTCAGCCATTACTTGATCAAAGTTAAATGAAGATTTTGGTTGTCCTATAATGTTTCTCATAGTCTTATCTGTTGTTATTCTGTCAAATTTGGATACAAAATAACCCATGGTTTCACCTTTTCTGCTTGCTGTAGTTTTAGCCATTTCATCAGTCCAGTACCTCTTAACAAGGGGATCTGTAAGTTTATCTAAGAATTTCTTGGAGTAGCTTTCGTCAATAAATAATCTCAAGACATCTATCATTGTTGCTTCTGGATCTACCATTGCAGTAAGCATTACGTTTCTTATTGATCTTTCAAGAAGTGGCCCCATGATTCCTTGTTTGTTAGGATCATATAGTTTATACAAGAGGGCAATGAAAGCATTAATTATCATGTTCTTTTCTTCGTCTGTTTGAGCTTCGAGTAAATTTAATCCTAATGGTCTTTCTGTATCGGCAGCATCAAATAAAATTACATCTTCTATTCTCTCTGGGGGGATTTTTTGAAGAAGTTCATCAATATCCGTTCCATGTGGATCTATAATTGCAACTCCTTCTCCTCTTTTAATATCTTGAAGTGCACACCACATTAAAAATTGAGATTTTCCAGATCCTGTTTGTCCTACTATATATAGGTGTCTAGTTCTATCTTCATCAAGCATGTATATTTTCTTTTCAATTCCTCTAAACACGCTCTTACCAAGAAAGATCCCTTCTTCTGGAAGGTCTACTGGAGCAGAGGATTTTCTAGCAATAAGCCACAATATGTTTGGAGTTCCAATGTCTTTGTTTGGAAAGTGAAATACAGTGGCCATTTCAATATTGTTCAGTACTGAGACATTTGAATATATTTGTATTCCAGTTATTGGAATCGAGATATTTTTTATTCTCAATCTTCTGTATATAAAGTCATTTATATATTTTTTAGGGGAGAATAGAAATCTTTTAACAAATCTGTTGTATGAAACATCTGTAAATTGTTCAAAAGCTCCTATCATGTTGTGCATCTGAGAGTCTGCAACCATCCTATCATCTGCAACGGATATTATTCTTATCTTTATATAAAATCCTGGATTAGATATTTTGTTTTCAACTCCTTCAAGAAACTTTTCGTCTATGTTTGTCTTTTTATCTGGGTTTGATGCTATCGCTCTTGCACTTGATATGAATTTTCTTCCTGCTACTCTCCAGCTGTCATCTGCAGGTTGAATTATATATTGAACAGCTGTTACTTGGTCTACTTTCATTTTACTCATGGCTGATGTAATAGGGCTTAAAGAGTCGTTTTTAAGGTCTTCATATTGTTTTATAGGGTAAAAAGCAGGTCCTCTAAGCTTTAGTTCTGCAATTCTAGTGTGTTTTCCTCTATCCCATATTTCATGTGGTTTTACTATATCTACTTGAGCTGTAGGATACGCAGCATTTATTTGTTTTTCTACAAGAGACGCTATTTCGTCTGGTGTAACTACATAAAAAGCAGTTCCTTCTGCTTTAGAAACTATTTCAAAAGATATTCTATATTGTCCTGTAAACAACGCTTTCCAAAACCCTTTTTTAAAGCCAACAAGATTAGAAAACATATGTTCTGCAGCTTTTATTTCTATTTCATTATCGTTAGGTAAAAGAACTTGAAAGAATGTTAAGTTATATTGTGTCTTTTTCTCCTTTCTTTTTCTAAGCCAAGAAGCAACTCCAAGAGTAATAAATGTTAATAGGAATACAAAGATTATTAAGTAAACAGAAATCCAAAATGTATTATAAATAGTGTTATTGATTTCCATGGGCAGTAAATTGTTCTAAAGCTTCGGTCTCTTCTAATTGAGCCAAGCTTGTAATTTTATCTGGTTTTTCCTCTTCTACAAGTGAAGAAATAGGAATATCCTTTTGTTCTGCACCTTCCGCTATTGTTTCTATGCTGTCATGTGGTAACTCTTGTACTAGTTTTACACTCCCCAGTTGTATATCAGAAACATGTTCAGGTAAGGTTTTTCCTGGCTGCAGAGATATTACTTGCTCCACAGCTTCCTTAGGCTCTAATCCTATTGTTTCTATAGCATCTACATTATTTCCTGGAATGGCAGGTGGTTTAGTCATAGGAATATTCTAGCATTTACAGGATAAAAATTAACAGGAAGAATTATCTTCTCTTTGTTCCCTTAAAGTATCTCTTTCTTATCTTATCTGCTTCATCTTCAATTGATTCAGAAAAATCTTGTATCGCATCCATTACTGGAACCTTTTCTTTTTCCACTTTTTCTTTTATTTCTTCCATCTTTACTTTTGCTTCTTCAACTACCGGCTCTGCTTGTTCTCTAAACTTTCCATATTTAGTTTTTGCTCTTCTGTACTCAACCTTAGCTTTCTTTGCATACTCTTTTCCTTTTTCCTCGTATTCTCCTGCAATCTTTTTCACTTTCTTTCTTGTTTCTTCTCCCTTATCTGGAGCAAATAATACTCCAACTACAGCTCCAGCTATTGCTCCCCAGAACAGTCCTTTAAAGAAAGATCCTGCACTTCCGTGATGATAGTGTCTTTCTGACATATTAAATTTCCTCCTCATCGTAATCATCTTCTTCTATAGATCCAACTATTGATCTGACAGCCTTTATACCCTTTGATATACCTCCAGCAATTCCAATAATTGCACTCATAGGCATAGCTAAGGATGAAGTAATTTTTCTACCAATTTTAGCTATTTCTTTAAGATTTGCTGTAGCTTCTTTTAGATCTTTAAGAACAAATACTAAATACAAAGAAACAGCTGTTAATGAAATAACAAAGATTATTAAAGAAATTATTAAAATTATTTGAAGTGTTTCCATAGGCAGTTAGTAATTAAGTATACTCACTCTTTCAATTTGCAGTCAACATTCTGATATACTTTTAAGAGTTTAAAAAATTAAATTTGGAAGGGGGTTGTTTTTAATGGATGATAATACACAAGTACCAGTAACTGATAATCAGTTACCTGTTGATCCGGCACAAGATATGTCATCTCCAGTTCAAGGTGATGAGTCAGTAGTTCCAGAGACAGAGGAAGCAGTAGAAGAACCAATGTTAGGTGAGGTTCCAGCAGCAGAAGTTCCAGCAGAGGAACCAGAAGAAGAATCATTTGAGGATGAAGAAAGTGTTCCCGGAGATACTGCACTTTAGTTGATAACTCTAAATTTTAACAAGACTTGTTAAAGGGAAGGGCGCTTTAAGCGCCCTTCTTATGTAAATAATCTGTTTACTTAAGTTACTAGCTTGTATGTTTTTAATTATTTTTTCTTACTCAACCACTTCACCTTCAACTGGATCGTCTTTCTTATCCTTTCCTTCTTGACCTTTTTCATCTTGTTTATTCTGCTCATTAGAGTTGTTTTGTTCGCCTTGTTTGTACATATATTGTCCGATCTTTTGCATAGACGAAGAAAGTTCTTGAGTTTTTTGCTTTAAAACTTCTGCTGATGATGTTTGAAGATTGTCTTTTATAT
>JBAQUF010000094.1:0-1502 GCA_049297375.1 Patescibacteria group bacterium | reverse complement strand
ATTCCTCAAGTCGTACTGTTTTAAAATTTTTAATCTCATCAATAATCTTACATAATTGCATATCTCGCTTATCAAAGTTTAGATTCTTAAGTTGCTTCTTTAATCTATACCAAGCAGTAGAATTGCTTTTATCTGTGACATCCCTAAACCCTCTTAATCCAAGTTCTGTATATAAGGCTTTGGCTCCTACTATTTTCAGTATCTGACTATAATTCAAATTTGGATTGTTTAATCTCAGTTTTATAACAAATTTTTCAAGAGATTCTGGTTCTGAATTTAGTACAGCTGGTATTGAATTATCTATCTGTATTAATGTATTCATCAATAATTTTCTTGAATATTCTTTTTTAAATACTTCTATAAAAGTTAGATCTTTATATTTAAAGCCTTCTTTATTAAAAACTTGTTTGATCTTTCTTCTACTCCCAAATCTAACTTCTATTCTTAACACTTCAAAAGGCTGTACTGGTCTAAGATTGGTTAACAAATTTAATTGTCCATAATTATCTCTCTCAACAGCTCTTTTTTCAGACTTTCTAGCCTGTTGAAGAACTTTAAGTTTGTCATAAAGTATAACTTCATAATCATTTGAATGAAACTTAACAGCGTGTCCTTCATTTCTAAAGTCTGTCTTATTAGTATCATAAATCTTGCTTATATCTGCACGCTGAAATTCTTTAAGATATAAAAAGGGAGTAGAGTAGTCTTGTAGTATAATATTTTTTGAGTAATGAAGTGTAGATACCAAAGCATATTTAAGATATTCTGTCTTTCTAATGATTACTCCCATATTAAAAAGAAGATCTTTAAGCTTTATACATATATTTTCAATATCTTGGTCTATAACCTCATCAAAGTTATTACCATACAGTATTTTCGGAACTGAAAACTCTATTTTTAGAAAGATTTGAAACCCATCCCTTCTTAGTGCTTTGAAAAGGGTTATTCTGGGTAAGTAACCATATTTTGTTTTCATTGCTACAGTGGCATTATTCACAGCTTTAAAAGGAGACCTACCTGTTACTTTTATGTATGGAGGACTATAGAGATTCTCCGTACAAGGTGTAAACATATTATGGTTCATTATAAGGAATTGCTTTTCAGGTATAGTTAGGGATACTGTATCAATCATTTTGGTTTCCTTTGATTGATTTATCTATTTGAATCAAGAGGTCAAATAGCTTTAGGAGACGAAGTCTTTCTTCCTTTGTATAAGACTGTTTAAAACTTTTAGCTTTAAAGCTATTGTATCCATCTTGTTCTTTGTTTGTATTTGTTTCAGAACTCTGTTTCAAATAAAAAGAGACACCAAATTTAAGTGTCTCCTTGAAGTTTCCTTATTTTTCAGTAAAGATTTTTTACTGCCCGAAGGAACCTCTAGGAGGTTGGGCAGTTATTGTTATCTATACTTTAATTATATCATATGTTTAGTAGATATTTCATATTATCATTGTTAATCCCTATTGATATTTTTAGGTTTATGAATAAGTCCCTTATAGCAC
>JBAQUF010000093.1:0-5986 GCA_049297375.1 Patescibacteria group bacterium | reverse complement strand
TTGGTACACCTGTAAACAAAATCCCAAGAAACACTGAAACAACAAGAATATAACCCTCAAACCTAGTTAAAACAGCTAAACCACATATTAATCCAATTAAAATACTTTTCCATATAGATAAGTTATCTTTCCATTTTGCTAAGAAGTAAAAAGACAACAGGGCAAAGAAAGAAAACGGAACATCAGACATAATTCTTAAAGACCAATACAAATAAACAGGATTTAAAGTAAAAATAATTAAGGAAATTAATTTATACTTTTCTTCTTTTATAAAAAGAGAAGTTAATTTGTCAAAAACAAACAAGGTTAAGATACTAAAAACAAACACCACTCCCCTTCCCCACATAACTGCATCTACTTGGTAAGGTCCAATTGCTAAGATCATGGAAAAGAGAGGGGGTCTTTTTTCATCACTTGGGTATGTTCCTTTTCTAACAAACTCAGATGCTCTAAGTATTCTATAAGAATCTCCCCATTCAGCTGTGTTTATATTAAATAAAAATAAGTGCAAAAGAACAAAAAAAGAAAAAATAATAATCTTAAATGAAATTTTCTTAGGAAAATGTTTAAACAAGGTAATTTTTCTTAGCAAATTCATAAACATTGTTTATTTCCTTGACTCTAGCTTCCCATGAGTAATACAAAGCAATCTTTTGAACATCTACACTTACTGGATTTTCCACAAGCTGAATAATAAAGTTTGCAATATGCTGTGGATTTAAACTTTCAAGATAATACAAACCTCTTATTTCTTCGGACAGTTTAAATCCTGAAACAAGACAAGGAACACCACATGCTAATCCTTGCATAACTACTTTAGGCATTCCTTCCCAAGATGAAGGAAGAATAAAAATATCTGAAATTTGATAAGCAATTGGAGTTAAAGGATAAGGTGTATATCCCACTTTAACAACCCTATCAGTAAGATTATTTTCTTTAATTAAAGTATTAAGCCTTGAAGTATATCCATAATCTCCAGAGCCTACTAAAAATAGTTTATAGTTTCTTGGGAGATACTTAAAAGATTCAATAAGTAGATGGATATTTTTCCTTTCCGACATTAAACCATGATTCAAGATTATCTTATCATCAGGGTCAAACCCAACATCTTTCTTGGATTTTTCTCTTTCTTCAGGACTTACCGGCTTAAATAATGATGAATTTACACCAGACTCAAATACAAAACATCTCTTTGGGTCAGCACCATAAAGTTCAATAGCTTTTTTCATATTATCTTCACTAACAAATATACAAGCAGAAGCTGTTTTAACTGCCTGCTTATCTGAAAAGACAGATAACGGCCATACAAGAAACTTTGATATTGGTTTTATTTCTTTCTTAGCTTTCTCCATGGAGTCCCATCTATCCTTTGCTATATTATGGAAATGCACAACAAGAGGAACTTTGAGTTCTTTTGACCAAGGAAAATACTTTTGAAGAAATTTTCTATAAAAATATATCCAAATTCCAAAATGCCCATGAGAGTGAATAATATCTGGGTTATTTTCTCTTCGCCAAGATAAATACTTAAAAAAGAGTATTACAGAGCTGGTGAAAAAAATGGTTCCACTTAGAGGTTCTCTAACTATTGGATTAACTTTTACACCATCCGGTTGTTCAATTTCTCCAGCTTTTGGCCACCTACCACAAAATATCTCAACATCATGCCCCATTTTTGCCTGGGTAGTTGTTATTTCATACGGATGGGGTGCTAACCCTTGCCATGGTGGCGGCCAATCATAAATTATTCTTAATATTTTCATTTCAAAACCTCCTTAAAAAGACTTTCATAAGCATCTATCATTTTATCAAGTCTAAATTCCTTTTCAGCTTTTTCCTTGGCATTTTTACCAAAAGTAAGTCGCAAAGAACAGTCACTCATAATTTTAATAAGCTTTTCTTTAAATTCTTTTGTGCTTCCATTCCTTATTAAGTAACCAGTCCTTTCATCTTCAACTGCATCAGAAACTCCTCCCATGTCAAAGGCAACAACGGGGAGACTTGCAAACATAGATTCAACTAAAACCATAGGAAACCCTTCTATCCTTTTAGTAGGAAATACAAATATATCTGGTCTATAAAGCTTAATAAATTCTCTGTGAAGAGACTTACCATGAAATATTACATTGTTTGATAATCCTAAAGCTTTTGATTTATCTTTAGCTTCATTAAGATCTGGACCATCACCAACAATGTGCAATACGAAACCTAATTCCAAATTTTTAACAATATCTAAAATAGTAAAGATACCTTTAGACTTTTCAATTCTTCCTAAAAAATATAGTTTAATCCTATCTTCACCATAAGTATCTAGTGAACTACCTGCCTTGCTTACTTCTTTAGCTTCCTGTAAATCAGAGTAATCTTTTGAATCTACTCCATTGTGAATAACAACAACCTTTTCTTCTGGTACAAAAGTTTCTTCTATTAAAGCTTTCTTCACATAATTAGAAACAGCAATGACTTTATTTGAATGATTAATAAATCTTCTTTGCCTTCCAAAATATTGTCTTAAAAAATACTGAGTATTTCTAACTAACCACACAATATCTTTTAATCCTGACATATTCTTAACAAACGTATTAAACTCAGATGCGGCTGTTCCATGAGAAATTGAAATAACTTTAACATTAAGACTATTTTTATTCTCAATAATACTTTCAGCAGAAGAACTTTGACTTAAAACCAAATCAAATTTCTCACTTTCATGATACTTAGTAAAAACTTCTAGGGATTTCTTATACCAGCTATTTGATCCAAAGGATGAAAATAAATATCTGTAATAGTTAGCATCTATAAAAACATACTTAACTCCATTTTCTTCCTTTTCGGAATATTCAAGTTCTCTTTTTGGGGAAAATATAGTAACTAAGTGTCCCCTTTTCACCAACTCTTCACATACAGCTTTGTTTTGAGTTTCAAGTCCACCATGTCCTTTATGAAGGGTAGTTGATTTAATAAATACTGCTATTTTCATTGTGTTAAAAGAAGCTCCAACTTTTCTACATTCTTATCCAAATCAAAATCTTCTATAACTTTAATATAAGCACCTTGACCAAGTCTCACACATGTGTCTTTATCTTTTAATAACTGTTCAATAGAGCCAGCTAAAGCAACAGAATCTCCTTGAGGAACCACTAAACCTGTCTCTTTATCTTTAATTAATTCTAAAGTACTACCAGCATTAGTTGAAACAATTGGAAGTTTAAAAGCACCTGCTTCAAGCAACACATTAGCAATACCGTCCACATCCCCTTCTTTTGTTTGAATACTCGGAAACACGAAAATATTTGCAATGCTTAAGTATCTTAAAGTTTTAATATTAGGTAATCCTTTATTCTCACCTAAAATATTCACATAACCTACTAGACCCAACTCCTTAATCTGACCCTCAAGCTTCATGTACAAAGGTCCAGATCCAATAATAAATACATAAAATTCAAATCCTTTATCCTTTAGGATCTTGGAAGCTTCTATTAGGTACCTAAAACCTTTCTTTTCCACTAATCTTCCTACTCCAACAATTAAAGGCTTATCTAGTTTCTCCAGTCTTTCACCGCTTAAATCCACATCCTTAATTATCTTTTTAACATCAACTCCATGATAAGAAAGATAAACATTTGCTGATTTTTCTTCCCCAACTCTATTTATAAGTACATTTAGAGCATTTTTATTGCATATAGTAATAAACTTGGACAACTCTGCTTTCTTAACTACATTATTAGCATTGACTGTAATATCCTTAGCATGAGCAGATATTGCAAAAGGTATGTTAAGAACTTTCGATGAAACCATTGCAATTGTTGATGGTTCTGACATAAAGTGAGAAAAGATCAAGTCAGGTTTAAAAGAGGAGAAATATCTTGAGTAGCCTATCGACTTTAGTACAAGGAATAATCGCTTAATGAAACTTCCTTCAATTAAATTAACTAAAGATTTAATCTTTGATATATTTTTAATAAAAAAGAATAAAAAGGAAGGAATATCAAGCAAGCCTAGTCTTTTGTAATGAACTTTATCCTTAAGATTGGAAGATATACTCCCCTCCCCCTTTGAAAGAGAAACAACAACTATATCTACATTATTTCTTTCTACTAATCTAGATAGTTCCCTTTCAATAAAAGTTTCGGTTAAAACCGGAAACTGTGGAATAAAAACAAGAACTTTTTTCTTAGTCTTCATTCTTTAATATTACACCAGGAGTACCTGTTGGTCTTTTACTAAGTAGCTCAGTTCCACTTGTTCTTTTTCCAATGGCAAAGTAGGTAAATCCAGCTTCTTCGACTTTCTTCTTATCAAGAAGATTTCTTCCATCAAAGATAACATAGTTTCTTAAACTACCTTTTATTCTTTCCAAATCAATTGTGCTGAATTCTTTCCACTCAGTTAGAATTATTAAAGCATCAGTACCTTCTACTGCTTCATACTTGTCTAAACAATATTTAATACTAACTTCCCCTAAAGCTTTTTTAGAGTTATACATTGCTTCTGGATCAAATACTTTAAGGTAAGCTCCTAAACCTCTTAATATTTTTACTATTTCTACTGCTACAGACTCCCTAATATCATCAGTGTTTTCTTTAAAAGCAAGACCTAACACTCCAAATGTCTTTCCAGAAAGATTTCCACCAAAGTATCTAACTACTTTTGAGACAAAATAGTTCTTTTGAAGTTCATTAACTTCCATAACTCCTCTTAAGAGTTTAAAGTCATAAGCTTGATCTGTTGATGTTTTATACAGTGCAGCAACATCTTTTGGAAAACAACTACCACCATAACCAATACCAGCATTTAAAAACTTAGGACCTATTCTGCTGTCTAAACCCATTCCCTTTGCTACTGTTGAAACATCAGCTCCGGATCTTTCACAGATTTGAGCCATTTCATTAATAAAAGATATCTTTGAAGCTAAAAATGCATTTGAAGCGTATTTAATCATTTCTGCAGACTTAAAATCAGCTTCAACAATTGGCTTACCAAGATGTTCATACAAACCTTTCATAATAGACAAAGCTTTTTGGGAATCAGATCCAATTACAGTTCTATCTGGGTTTTGCATATCTTCAATTGAGTAGCCTTCTCTTAAAAATTCTGGGTTAGAAACTACATCAAATTCAACGCCATATCTTAAATTTTCTTTAATAACTTTCTTAACCTTTTCATTAGTACCTACAGGAACAGTACTCTTTAAGACAATAACCTTATATGATTCTAGATTTTTACCTATTTCTTCTGCAACTTTCCAAACTGCAGATAGATCTGCATCTCCAGTTTCACTTTGAGGAGTTCCTACACATATAAAAACTACCTCTGCATCTCTTATACCTTCTGGTAAAGATGTAGTAAAAGATAATCTACTCTCAGAAATACTTTTTAATATAATTTCAGAAAGGCCGGGTTCATAAATAGGCATTTCACCTTTTTTTATTCTTTCTATTTTTTCTAAGTCTATATCAACACCTACAACAGTATTTCCCCAGTCTGAAAATATGGCAGCACCAACTAAGCCAACGTAACCTGTTCCTATTACACAAATTTTCATACGCAAAATATTACCCCAAATAAATACTTAAATATGCTACTTACGGGGCATTTGGGCAGACCTATACTTTCCCCTCAAGTCATTAACTCTAATCTTCAAGACATCCCAAGCCATCTTAAGAGAGTCTTTAACTGGGCTTAGTCTTTTTGTCTTAACAAAGGTCCATGTTACTGGAACCTGTTTGATAGTATACCCCAACTTCCTAGCCAAGTACAAAACCTCGACATCCCAAGCCCCAAGATATGGTTTCTCTATATCTACTGCTTTTACGCCATAAATAGATAGTCTACTGAATACATCCTTAGCAACATCACCTTTAAAAAGCTTAAAACCACATTGACTATCACTTATTCCTGGAAGAGCTATTAATTGAACCAAGAGGTTAAACACTCTCCCCATTAAATGCCTATAAAATGGCTCTCCTATTCTTCTTGCTCCTATACC
>JBAQUF010000092.1:0-14187 GCA_049297375.1 Patescibacteria group bacterium | reverse complement strand
CCAAGATTAGATTTTATTTTTAAGGATAAAAAGTATGATATGGAAGAAGAAATTAAAGGTAGCGACTTAATTGGTATGGAATACGAGCCTCCATATAGGATATTTGCTTCAAAAGAAGGAGAATTTAAGGTTTATTCATACAAAGGTATGGTAACTATGGAAGATGGTACAGGTATTGTACACAGTGCTCCTGGGTTTGGAGAAATTGATACTGAAATGGGAAAGCATTTTGGGTTGACTTTAATGATGACACTGAATGATGAAGGGGAGTTTTTACCTGGTACAGATAGCAAAAATCCATATGAAGGAATGTTTTATCTTAAGTCTAACAACTTAATACTTGAGGATTTAGAAAAGAGAAATATTTTATTTAGAAATGAAAGAACTGTTCATAGAGTTCCATACCATGATAGATGCAATACTCTTCTTGTTCAGAAAGCTCAAAACTCTTGGTTTATCAATATTCAAAGTGTAAAAGATAAACTAATTGAAACAAATAAATCTATTAACTGGATTCCTGAATATATTAAACATGGAGTGTTTGAAAAGACTATTGAACAAGCTCCAGACTGGTGTATTTCAAGAAATAGATTTTGGGCAACACCTATGCCTGTTTGGGAATCTTCAGATGGAGATAGAATAGTTGTTTCATCAATAAAAGAAATTGAAGAATTATCTGGACAAAAAGTTACTGATCTTCATAGGCCATACATAGACAGTATTATTATTAAAAAAGATGGGAAGGAATATAAAAGAAGAACGGAAGTATTGGACTCTTGGATGGAAGCTGGTTCCATGCCTTTTGCTCAAATTCATTATCCTTTTGAAAACCAAGAAAAATTTGAAAAGAACTTTCCTGGTGATTACATTGTTGAGTACAAGGGTCAAATAAGAGCATGGTTTCAAAGAATGCACATTATGTCCACGCTTTTGTTTGAGTCCCGATGTTTTAATAATTGTGTTGTTACTGGAGTAATGGCTGGATCTGATGGTAGAAAAATGAGCAAGACCTACAAGAATTACACAGATCCTAAAGATGTGATACTAAATTACGGTGGAGATGCTTTAAGACTTTACCTAATGGATTCTCCTTTAATGTCAGGAGAAAACACTAATTTTGATGAAACAGAACTAAAGATTAAGTTAAGAAATGTTCTTAATCCTTTGTGGAATTCAGTTAAATACTTTTTAATATATGCAAATCTTCACAATTGGGATTATAAAAAATCTGTAGTATCAAAGAACGTCTTAGATAAATGGATTGTAGCCAGACTTCATCAGGTTATAAAGGATTTTGACTTAGGTTTAAAATCTTATAACATTCCTCCTTCAGTTAGATCAATAGAGGATTTTGTAGATGACTTATCCAGATGGTACGTAAGAAGATCAAGAGATAGGATTACAGAGGGAGATAATGAAGCTTTATCTACCTTGTATTACGTTTTAGTAACTTTCGCTAAAGCTTCTGCCCCAGCAATTCCTTTTGTTTGTGAGAATATTTATAGAAATTTGGTTTCTTCTGTAGATGCGTCTGCAGTTGAATCAGTTCATTTGTGTGATTATCCTGATTACGATGAAAAGATACTGGAGAGTGCAAAAGATATTCTTAAAAATATGGAAAAGGCAAGAAAGATAGTATCTTCTGCCTTATCAATTAGAGTTTCAAAATCTATTCCAGTAAGACAAGTCTTAGGAAGTTTAGAAATAAAGTTAGAGCTTTCTATACCAAATGAATACTTTAATCTTGTACTTAGTGAGGTAAATGTTAAAGAAATGGTATTTGTAGATTCTCTTGATGAGAACCAGGGGTGGATAAAAGATGAACCTAACTTGGTTAGCCTCAATACAGAACTTACCCCAGAGCTTATTAAGGAAGGTTTGCTTAGAGAATTTATTAGAAAAGTGCAAGATTTGAGGAAAGAGTTAGGACTTTTAGTATCTGACGAGATAGTTGTCACTTATGAGAAAGGTGGAGAAATGGAAAGCGTTATAAGCGAGTTCTCTAACGATATAAAGAAAAAGATAGGGGCTATGGAACTTAAACCTGGAGAAGACTTTAGTGTTAAGAAAATATAGGGTGTTACGTATTAATTTATCATGTTATATTTAACCTATGCAGGATCTTATTATTTCATTAAATAAAAACGTTGTAAGAATATCTACCGTAGATAAAGACACTGTTTTGAGAACTACTCTTGTTGATGTACCAAGAGAAACAGTAGATGATACAAAGATACTAAATTCTTCTTCTTTTTCACAAATCTTAAGTGGTCTTCTTCCTCAAATAACTACCCTTACAAAGAACAAAATGAGTTTGAATTTTGTAGTTGAACCGCAAGATGTGTACTTAAGATTTATAACACTGCCAAAGAAAGATGGAAATTTAGATGATCAAATAATTAATGAATTAAAAGAAAAAGCTAAGGATGTTCCTCTTGATGATTTGTATTTCTCATATGTTAAGATAGCTCCCTTTGTTTATCAGTTTGCAGGTGTTAAAAAGGATTTTCTTGATAAATATCTCGAAGTATCTAATCACTTAGGTATTGGTTTGAAAAGTGTTACTCCATGGGTTTTAGCTCTTCCTAAGTATGAAAAGGTTTGTGATCCTGCAATTTTTATATCTAAGGTTGGTAATAGACAGGTAATAGCGCTTTCAGAGTTAAATGGCATTTTCTTTTCAGATGTTTATGAAAATGAAAAAACAGAAAAGGAATTACAAGATTTAGTTAAAGAACTTTCCTTTTACAAAAGGTCAAGCCCTATAAAACATGTCTTTACTATGAACTGTGATTACTTATCATTGGGGGATTATGAAGTTAAAGAAATAGAATATCCTGTTTTTAAGGATAACTTAGAAGTTGCATCTGGTTACGAACAAAATGTAATAGTTAACTACTTGTTGGATACTGATACAGATGTAGTTAGTAATCAGTTGAATCTTTTGAATCTTCTTCCTCTTCCCGTTGTAGAAAGTAGAAGTGTCCCTGCTATTGCAACAGGAGTTGTATTTGCCTCCTTAATTTTAATAGGCGGTTTGTTTGGAGGATATATTTACTTGAGAGGTAAGAATCAAGCCAATGTTGCTCAGCTTGCTCAGAATACTCAAGATCAAGAGCAATCTCAAAATACTCAAGTATTGAGTGAAGCAACTCAAAACTTAGAGCAAACTCAGGAGAATGCACAGCCTAAGAAGGAAGATTTAAAGATTAGGGTTGAAAATGGGGCGGGAGTGTCTGGTTTAGCCGCTAGAACAAAGGAATTCTTAGTGGGACTGGGTTATACAGTGCTTGATCCTCCAGGTACTTCATCCATAAGTACGGAGGCGACAATTCTTGAATACAAAAAAGAGGCCTTTGATACTTATAATGATATGGTTATTGCTGATATTAAGGAGAAATTGCCTAACACAGAGGTAAAACAGACTCTTTCTAGTGATAAGGAATATGATCTTCTCCTTACGGTAGGCTCAAGTTCTAAGATTCAATAGTATATTGAACACTTTAACCTTGAATAACCCGCTTTTTTAGTGTAATATCCTAATGTTCGTATGCAAAAATATGTTGTAATAAAATTAGGTGGAAAGCAGTATTTAGTCCAAGAGGGCGATACCATTAAGTTGGAAAGACAACCAAAACCCTTAAGATTGGATGTATTGCTGTATTCCGAGGGTGGCGTTATTGAAGTTGGAGAACCTGAACTAAGTGTTGTTAACGTAAAGACTTCCATTATCGAAGAAAAGCTTGATAAAAAGATTAGAGTTGCAAGATTTAAAAAGAAGTCAAGGTATGAAAGAGTTAGAGGTCATAGACAACCCATCAGTGTTGTTAGAATAGATAAGATAACACATGGTGTAGTGAAAGAGTCAGCTGTAGATGCAGAGAAAAGGGCTGTTACTAAGGCTAGAGCACTAAAGAATGAGGCTAAAAAAGTTAAAAAGCCAGTAAGGAAGGCAGTTATATCTGCTAAAAAAGTTGCTAAGAAGTCAAAGGAGAAAAAGTAATGGCACATAAAAAAGGTGGAGGTTCCAAAGCTACACAAAAAGGTAATGTTTCAGGAAAAAGACTTGGAGTTAAAATTTATGGTGGTTCTGTTGTCAAACCTGGTCAAATTATTATTAGACAAAGAGGAAGACAAATTATTCCTGGAAAAAATGTAGAAATGGGAAGAGATTTTACATTGTTCTCTACAGTTAATGGTGTAGTTGAATTTAAGTGGGTTACTAAGAGCAGAAAAAAAGTAAGTGTTGTAGAAAAGGAATTAAAAGCTGAAGTAAAGGAAGTAAAGAAAGAAGAGAAAAAAGCAGAGAAGAAGAAAAGTTCTAGTAAGTAATATATTCTTGTAGTTTATCGTTCTAAAATAGTCCATCTCCAACCAGTCTTATCCTGTTTAGTGGGTAGTACACTACTACACCTCTTCCAACGATTAAGTCTTTTTTTACATATCCCCATTCTCTTGAATCTGTGCTTTTTAGTCTGTTATCTCCCATCATTACGTATGAGTTTTCTGGTATTTCATATTCTATGTCATCTTTTAAGAAATTTTGTCCTTCGGTTTTAACATTATTCAAATATGGTTCTTCTAGTTCTGTGTTATTAATAAATACCTTTCCGTTTTTAATTTTTATTGTTTCTCCAGGAAGACCAATTAACCTTTTTATCAATAATCTTCCTTCTTCTGAAGGGTGCTCGAATATGATTATTTCTCCTCGTTTTAAATCCTTGATTTTTACAGATAATTTTTCTGCAATAATCTGTTCTTTATCATAAAATGTTGGGTACATAGAGTCTCCTGTTACTTCAAGCAGTTGTCCTACAAAGAAGTACATTATTAGAAATACTGCGGTGCATATTATTGTTATCTCAAAGAAATCAAGGATTATTCTAAGTGCAGGTTTAATTAATTTCACTACTAAATGCTATTTCAAATGTTAGAAAAGCACAAGTGTAGTAAAATATGTCTACATTAGGGTCCATAGCTCAGTTGGTAGAGCGTTGCATTCACATTGCAAAGGTCTCTGGTTCGATCCCAGGTGGACCCACCAAGTAAAATCATCTCTATTTACTTAATAAACTCAGTATACAGAAGATCCCAAAGTTCAGAGTATCCTCCGTCATATCCTAATGCCCATATTCCTACTCCTCCAAGATTGTTGTTATTAACAAGATCATATTTATACTTTAAAGATTCTGCATTTTCAAAGAAAGCTGTTCTTAATTGCCCTGTCTCCGGACTAATATACGTAAAGTAAGGAACTTTCCCTAAATCATCCCATTTTAATTCTGGTTCTACTTCAATAATTGTCTCCATCACGCTTTCATATGATTGAGACTGAGAAAATCCATTTTCATCTGATCCTGGAACTCTAACAGCATACCTATCAGTATCTTCTACAAGCCAGTTATAGCCGTAATATGGAACTCCTAAAATGATCTTGCTTGGTGGGACTTTGGTCAAAAAATCTGTAACTGTTGTAGTAACATTACTCCCATTACCTTCCATTGGAGATACTGGTCCTATCGTTTCTGACTCTGGTCTGTGGTAATCATAAGCCATAATAAATATTCCATCTGTATACCTTCCAAGATTATCAAGATCAGAGCTTACTCTAGACTGGGTAGTTGAATCCCCAAATGCTGAAACAACTAGGAAAGAATCACCATATATTTTGTCTAGTTCTTCATTCAAAAACTTAGTTAACTCTGCAAACTTTTCTGATATACCATCATCTGTTCCTTCTGCATGCTCAAAGTTTAAGTTAACATCTTTTATTCCTTTATCATCAAGCTCTTTCTTAAGATTAACTAAAAGAGTATCCCAGCATTCTCTACAGTTTAAGAAAGCATCATTTGTTTTATCAATATGAGAAATTACAGTTAAAGCTACTCTAACATCTTCTTGGTTGCATTTACTTATTAAATTTTTTAATTCTTTACTGTTTTTCCAATTTCTAAATCCCGGCTCGTTTATGGTGGAACCATCCTCTCCTATGGTTGTTTCAGAAAATGAACCATCTGCTTCCAAGTAAAGACCAAAGTAAGCTATGTGTGTAAGCTTATCTATTTGCAAATACTTAATATTTTCTATACTCCACCATGGAAGATATCCATATATTATTTTCCTGGGTTTATCATGTTTTTTTAAAAAAAGCGAAAAGATGCTTGAATTTGATGCAAATGGGGATACTACTCCTTTGCTACTGTTGTTTTTGAATATAACTACTGCACAAAGCAAGAACATCCCCAAGGCAAATACAGCTATTGATATTTTAAATTCCTTTTTCACTAGAAACTAATTCTACATGATAAATAAGGATAGTCCTACCCCTTAAAGATGGTAAAATTAGGTAGCTATGGAGCCTTTAAATCAATTATTAAATAAAGTATCTCAGCCTAATGACCTAAATGGGTATAAACCAAAGAAAAAGAAACTAACTATTCTTTTAGTAGTGGTATTAGGAGTAGCTCTTGTTGTTTTAGGTCTTTACTTTCTAAATAAACAAATCTTAAAATCTCAATCTAAAAATGTAACCTTGGATTTTGATTTTGATCTAGAGAATACGAATGAATCTTCTTGTTCTGTAGGTTCAAACATTGAGTACGTATACTATTCTGGGAGTGATCCATTATGGGAGGAGAACAATAAGTTTGGGTTGTATATCTATGCTGAAGAAAAAGATTTCTTTGAAATAGCACAAAACCTAGTCAACTCTAATGATGGTGATTGGGGTTATGTTCTTATTCCATACAGTGTAAAGGACTATGATACTGGAAAGTGGGGAAGAGTATTTGATCAGCTTATTAGCAAGCACTTGATTCCTGTTATTCAGCTATGGAATGTTGATATTAACGATTATAAGAAAGAAACAAAAAAAGCTGCGGAATTCTTAAATAAGTTTATATGGCCAATTAAGTATAGATATATTAGTGTTTATAACGAACCTAATGATGATAAATTCTGGTTTGAAGAAGCAAATCCTGAACAATATGCAAAAGTTCTTGATTACACCATAAAAACATTTAAGGAAGTTAACTCTGATTTTTATGTTATGAATGGGGCTTTAAATATTAGTCTCCCCACAAACACTAATGGCATAGAAGCCTTTGATTTTATGAGAAGGATGAATGAAGAAGTTCCAGGGATATTTGATAAACTTGATGCTTGGGCATCACATCCTTATCCTCAGCCTAACTTTTCTGGAAATCCTTACGATACAGGAAGATGGAGTATAAAAGCCTACGAAGATGAACTTAATTATTTAAAGAACAATCTTGGAGTAAAAAAGGAACTTCCAGTTTTTATTACAGAGACAGGATGGGCTCATGCAGAAGGTAAAAACTATAATGGATCTTATCTACCTGTAGCTACAGTGTCTGAGTATTTTAAAATTGCTTTTAATGAAGTGTGGCTAAAAGACTCAAGAGTTAGAGCAGTAATGCCTTTCACCATTAAATATGATGCTCCTTTTGATCATTTTTCATGGGTGAATGAAGATAAAGTTCCTTATCTTCACTATGATGTAGTTAAAAAGATAGAAAAGGTAAAGGGGAATCCCCCAGCTTTGGTTACAGGTAGCGTAAGCCTTCAGAATTGCCCTAACTAGTAGCGTTATAACTGTCTTTAGTTTTACTTAGTTATCTTCTAAAATATATCTAATGCTTAAATCAGGAGTAGCAACAAAAATAGCTAACAATACAATTTACCAAATAGTTGGAAAGTTTATTAGTATGTCCATAACAATGCTAGCTGTTATGATAATCACTAGGAATTATGGAAAAGAAGGGTATGGATCGTTTTCTTTAATGCAAACTTTTCCTGCATTATTTTTTGTAATTGTTGACTTTGGAATAAATGCTATTGCTGCTAGGGAGCTATCTAAAGATTGGTCAAAGGCTAACAAATACTTAGGAAATATTATTCTCATAAGGTTGTTATTCTCTTTTCTTCTGATTTTGCTAATTAATATATCCTTATCATTCTTTCCATATTCTACGGAGTTAAAATCAGGAATAAGATTAAGTTTGTTTTTACTTCTTACTCAATCCTTATACACAACAGCAAATATATTTTTTCAAGTGAAGTTAAAATATGATTACTCAGCAATTTCTTATACGATAGGATACCTTGTAATTCTGGCTTTAGTTTTATCCCTTTCATATCTTAAAGTAGATGTAAAATGGGTTAATTTTTCTTATGTTATTGGCGGTATTGTTACTCTTTTAATGTGTTCCAAATTTATTAAAAAGCTGGGTATTAAACCAGACTTTGCTATTGATAAAGATTTATGGAAGTACCTTGTTTTATCCGCACTGCCTCTGGGAATAATGTTTTGTTTTAGTCAAGTTAGTTTTAAACAAGATTCCTTAATGGTATCTGTAATGAAACTGCCTAGTTCATATGGATTAAACAATACAGAAAGTGTGGCTGTGTATGCCTTAGCCTATAAAGTATTTGAAGTATTCTTGGTTATCCCAACATTTTTTATGAACTCTGCCTATCCTGTTCTTGTTAGACATATGGTAGAAGGAAAGGAAAAGTTAAAAAATACCTTTTCTAAGGTTATACTCTTTCTTCTTTTTTCTGGTCTTTTGGTTGGATTTCTTGGAGTAATACTTTCTCCAATGGTGGTAAAAGTCATTGGCGGAGAAGGTTTTGACCAGTCTGTTTTGGCTTTAAGGATATTATCTTCTGGTTTGGTAATATTTTATCTTTCTCAACCTATATCATGGTTAATTGTTACTCTTGGTTATCAAGCAAGGCTTCCTTTTATATACTTTTTGAGTGCTGTATTTAACGTTGCAGCAAATATTGTTTTTATTCCAAAGTATTCTTTTTATGCTTCTGCAGTAATAACAATACTTACAGAAATACTTATTCTAGTACTTTTAATATTCACTGCTAAAAAATCTTGGAGAGATAAATATGTTGAATCTTAGTTTTTATCTTACAATTTTTCTTTTAAGTCTTGGTCAGTTTACTTCTATTTATAAAAACGGGGAATCAAGTGTTTACTTATTTGATGTAAGTGTTTTGTTCTTTTCTTTCTTTGGTTTAATTTACTTCCTTTTGGTTAAAAGATCCTTCAAATTACCTAGATTTTCTCTTTTGTTTTTACTTTTTACCTTAACTGCTGTTTGTTCTCTAGTATCTTCATATCAAAGATTTTCTTTTGAAGAAATAATCACTAGTTCCTTTTATCTTATTAGGTGGGTGGGGTATCTTTTAGGATCAATTGTTGTATTTAACATGATTGATAAAGGATTAATGACAAAAGATAGGGTAGTAAATACGTTTGTTTTATCAGGGGCACTAATATCAATTGTAGGATTTATCCAGCTTCTTATCCTCCCAGATTTTTCTGTTCTTGATCCATCTTTAGGCTGGGATCCTCACAAGAATAGACTTGCATCAAGCTTTTTTGATCCAAACTTTACAGGAGCTTACCTTGTAATTTGTTTAACTGTTTTATTTGATAGGTTTTATTCTAAAGGAAAAGTTAAAAAGATAGATCTTCTTTTGTTCTTAATAATGCTTACTGCTTTGTTTTTAACATTTTCAAGAAGCGCTTGGGGAATGCTTGTTGTGGTCGTATTGGTTTATGGTTTCTTTAAATCCAAAGTTCTCTTAGCCTCGGCTATTTTTATAGCTTTTATGGCCTATTTTGCCATTCCTAGGATTCAAACAAGGATTTCTGGTATTACTGATCCTGCAGACTCAGCAAGTCTTAGAATTGCATCTTGGAGGAATACTATCGAGGTCATTAAAGATAACATGATGTTGGGAGTTGGATTTAACACATTTAGATATGTGCAAAAAGAATATGGATTTTTAAATCCAGAAACTCTAAATATACACTCTGGATCTGGTTCTGATTCCAGTCTTCTTCTTGTTTGGGCATCGACTGGAATACTTGGTTTTGGAATATTTCTTGCATCAATGGTCTTCCCAGTTTATGAGAGTATTATTAAAAACTATCCTCAGAAGTTAGTAATCATATCCATAATTCTTGGATTATTGCTGGAATGTTTGTTTATTAACTCGTTGTTTTATCCTCAGATTATGTTTGTGTTCTTAAGTCTTCTTTTTATCCTTTGACGTATTTAACACTAATTTGTTTTTCAGTTTTATTTCCTGCTGTATCAGTAGCAACTATTTTTATCTTTACTGTTCCTTCATCTGCTCCAAGCCAAAAATCAAATGATAAATCAGGTTTTTGAACAGCTGTTTTACCATTGATAGTGATTGTTGCCTTTTCATTTATTTTTCCAACTATTTCTATTCTTTTGTTTAAATTCTTAACAGTATCTCCATCATCAGGTGAATCAAGATCTATTTTAGGAGATTCTTTATCATAGTTAATTATTAAGTATTCTGATGTATCGCTTTCATTTCCCTTATTATCTAAAGCCTTGGCAAAAATCATGTTCTTGCCTGTAGTTAATTTAATATCCGTAAAGTTGAATGTTCCATCAGAGCCGGTAATAGTGGATGCCTTTTCAGGACCATTTACATAAATCTTAACTGTTGTTCCAGAAAGAGCTTTTCCAGATAAACTTATTGTTTCCTTATTTATAGCTTCTGGAGCATTAGTAAAAATGGGAGTGGTTAATTTAGCTGTTGGTGTGTATGCTTCTTCATTTCTATGTTTGGAGAAGAATCCAAAGAAAGAACCTACTTGGGGAGCAAATACAAACATTCCAAGCAAAGAAGCAGCAATAATAACTACAATCCAAGTCAAAGTAGTTTTAAGCCTTCTTTTTAAAGCATCCTCAGTCATCTTTTCAGGTGGAATAATAGATATCTTACTTGGATTCACAAGGAAATAATAACATATAAACGGCTTGTAGAAAATTTAGCTGT
Source organism: Patescibacteria group bacterium (assembly GCA_049297375.1). Classification (GTDB taxonomy): domain Bacteria; phylum Patescibacteriota; class WWE3; order UBA101185; family UBA10185; genus JAAZNV01. The sequence goes on along the minus strand of JBAQUF010000092.1, from coordinate 3,327 downwards.
TTGGCTACTTAAGGTCTTCTTTAATAAATTTAAGTAAGTCTTTTTTAAGATCTGGTCTTCTCATAGCAAATTTCAAAGTTGTTTTAATAAATCTCAAGGGATCGCCTGTTGTTAACCATTCTCCTTCAATTGGTTGAGCAATTACCTTCTTTCCTTCGTGAGCCATTTTGTTTAGCACGTCTGCCACCCAAAGTTCATTTCCTTTTCCTAAAGCTGTATGTTTAGCTTCTTTAATAACATCATATGAAAATACAAATCTTCCAAATTGAGCCATTTGGGAAGGAGCTTTTCTTATAGACGGTTTTTCTATTAAGTTATCTATCTCATATTTATATTCAGAATTTTTCTTGTAGGAGACTACCCCATATAAATTAACTTCTTCTTTTGGTACTTTTTGAACTGCTAGTACTGCTTTTGCTTTTTGTTTTATAAATACATTAATCATTTGTTTTGTTGCTGGAGTTTTACATAGTGTTAAGTCATCTCCAAACATGTATACAAAGCTTTCACCTTTACTAATAAATTTTTCTGCAGCAAGTATAGGAGATGCATTTCCATAAGGGAGTTCTGCATCTTGAGGTTTAAAAGTTATCTTGCACATTTTTGGTATATCTTTTAGTACCTTTGCTAAATCTTCTTTTCCAGATTTTTGAAGTTTCTTTACCATATCTTTTTCTTCTTTAAAGTATTCATTGAATGTGTCAAATCCAGGTCTTGTGATTATGATTACTTCTTTTATTCCAGATAAATATAGTTCTTCCACAAGATAATGAATGATTGGCTTGTCTATTATTGGAAGCATTTCCTTAGGAACACTTTTTGTTGCTGGTAAGAATCTTGTGCCTAATCCTGCTGCTGTTATTACTGCTTTTGTTATTTGTTTTGACACAGTATTAAGTATTTTACCATTAAAAATTGGATACTTTTATGGAGCCAGAGGGGGGAATCGAACCCTCAACCTAGTGTTTACGATACACTTGCTCTACCATTGAGCTACTCTGGCTTACTTACCACTTAGACTCTCATTTTACAACGAGGTGGATTAAAAGACTATTTAGGAAATTACATACAGTGTAAAGGATTTATTTGTTTTCTAAGATTGCTGTTCTGCTATCAAGTTTTTTAATGTCTTCTCTGTTGATTTGGTACATATCTCTATAAACTTGGTTTATATTTTCTATATTTAATAATGCTAAAGTGTGTTGAGATAATATTTCTTTCACCTCTAACACATTTGTTTTCACTCCTTTCATATCGTCTTTAAGTAATATGAACTCTTTCTTAAATAGCTTAAACTCTTTGTAGAATTTAGAAAATGTGATTTGAAGGTTATCTTTAACCATTAGCAGATACTAGAATACTTTGTATTAAGAAGCAATGTGGTATTCCTATTGTTATTAGAATGTTTTTCTAAAAATGAAGTGCAACTACCTTAACTTTGAAAAGAATAAAAATAGGCAGTGTACTTGAGTGTAGCCTGCCTATTATTCTGTTCACCAAAGGGTTAAAGCCATTGGATTGTCTTCTTCGGAATTGAAGGAAACTATAACATCTGCTTCATTCTTTAAAGGTGGGTCGTAACGTTCTTTTTGTATTGCATATAGATTCATCCATGTCCTCTTTTTTCCAGAAGCAGCTAGTTCATCATCAAATCTTTGAAGTCTGGACAGTAATACCTCTTTTGAACAGTTAACTACTATGATGATTATTTTATAGCTGTATCTTCGTGCAATTTTTAGACGTTGCCTTCTTTCACGTCTATTAAGATTTGATGAGTCATTGATAACTCCAATTCCTTGACTTAGTACATTCTCAAGAACTTTTCTGCGAGTAAGTCTTGTTAAGAATTGTCTTTCCCAATAAGCCTTTCCGTTAACTGTATTATCATCTTTTAGAAACTGGAAGTTTTGATTCAAACAGTTGTGTATTGTGTTTGTTGATAAGTTGAACAACTCTTTTAATTTCTTGTTCTTATTTACTAAAACAGTTTTACCTGCTTTAGAGAAACCAACAGTCATAACAAACACTTTCTTTTTTATTGCTTTTGGACCAATCCTGGAAAGCTCTTCGCAAATAGCTTTTAATTGTCTTAAGTTTCTTTGGGTGTATAAGTGAAAATACATTCTAAAGAAACCAATGATTTTCCTGTACATATCCTCTCTTCTCCTTTTCCTGTTATTTATTGGATAGATTTTAACATTTAGGTATTTATATATCAACCTATAGATAGTAAAGGTAAGAGATACTTAATTAAAGTGTAGTTAGAGAGGTATTAAAATAAATACTAATACTTTTCAGTGCAAAAGTGTTTTATAAGATTGACTTTTGCACTTTTTTCATAGTACACTCCTGATAATACTCCAATGAAAGGAAAGGTGAGGACAGGACATGAGCGATAAGACCCTAACCGTTGAAGTCGGCACCAAGGACGTAGAGTTCTTATGTAATGCTTTGAAAAAGAATGGTGTGAATTTTTCACCTAGAGCCGAAAATGTTATTAAGGGGATAGAGCTTAGCAAAGTCAAGCGGATTCTCAACCTTAAGGTTGAATCTGTTGAAGACTTAGGCCACTCGACAAGTACTCAAAGAAAAGTAATCTATGAAGATGCCGCCAAACTGGGCTTAAGTAAGTGTCCAGCAGATGCAGCTTTATATTATTTGTTGCAGCACGGCAACGAAATGAAGATAAAAGAAATCCTAGTTTTTGCTATGGATCCTTATAAGGACTCATATGGGGATTTCAATTTATTCATTGTTGAACGTTGTAGCAAAGATGATTTTAGACTTTACGCGAATAGCGGTAACCCTGATGATTACTGGAACAGTTACACGCAGTTTGTATTCGTCGAAGATCTTTGAGTATACTGCTTGAGACCTGCACTTATACCTTTTAAAGTGCAGGTTTTCTTGTTTATTATTTTAATTTAAGAATTTTATAGAAATGTGCAATTGTATTGGTACTTTCTAAATATATATATATCTCAAGAGAAATTAGAACTTTGAACTTCTGGGAGCACCAATCGAGTCTGGAAAATCTGTAAGTAATTATAATTTACAGAATAAAATGACTTAAACTTGAAGACATTAAAAAGTAGGGGGGTTGTTTGACCATGTACCCCCCATTATTGCTGTACACTTTATTTTTTAAGTCATTTTCGTAGGTTACCCAGTTTTTTCCTTAGGTTTCTGAGGGGAACTTGTGTCGAAGGTCACAGAAATACCTTCTCTTGCTGCATTTTCTACAAACCTATTATTTGCATCGTCAAATTCCTTCTGGGCTTGCTCTTTTTCTTCGGGAGTTGTTGCACTTAACAATTTGGCTAAAGC
>JBAQUF010000091.1:0-13187 GCA_049297375.1 Patescibacteria group bacterium | reverse complement strand
ACTCAGGAGGGGCTGCGAAAACTTAATGACATGAGGGGAAGGTACCTTATCGTTTATCTTAATGAAGTGCATATTAATAAAAAAGTGCAGGAAATCAACCCTGATATAAGGTCACAAAAGGATTTGGCAATCTTTTTTGAAGAGAACTTTGGGGATGTTATATACAACTATAGTAATATAATAATATTTGAACACAGATACTAACTATGTTTGAAAAAGATTAAGAGCTACTTTTGATGTTGCCTGTGTAATTTTTCATCATTTTCTCTTGTTAGAGCCGGTTTGTCGTTGTATATTGGCTCTAAATATAGTAAATTAAGAACTACGCTTCTCGTAGAATTTCCTGCCCTTTAATGTCTTTATATATGTATTTGCTAGAAGAATAATATGTTTTTAGGATTTATGTTTAAAAATATAATACTTGGAGGTTTATTTGCTTTGCTTTTTGTTTTTTATCTCTTTCCTGTAGATCTATTTCTAGAAAAATTATTGGGGATAGACATTAAAAAAACCTATTTATTAGGATTAACTTTAATATCCTTGTTCATTATTTTATGTGTTTTTAAATTAGTTCCAATTTTTAATATATTTATAACCTTTTTTATTTTTGGAAGCTTTCTGGTTGGTTTTTCTGTAGATGAGAAGTATATGTATACTCTAGCCCTGCTTTTTCTTGGGTTAACTGTTTTATTTGTTATTCTTAAACTAAGCTCTCTTGCTGAGTATACCTCTACGTTATGTTATCTATGTATGGTGCTTGGAATAATTAGGGATTTATTTTATGAAAAAGTATTCAAAAATTAAACTAATACCTATATTCGCTGTTCTCTTTGTTCTCTGCATTGTGTCCGGAGTAAGGACGCTTGCTTACTCAAAATCAGAATATTATTCAAAAGTTTTTCGTATATGGGGTTTAAATACACATACCCTTGCTGATACAGCACCAGATACCACAGGGTATCTTCTCTTACTTTCCTCTGAGTTTAGTACTAGTACCTTTAAACTTCAGGATAGAAATGTAATTATTTGTGATACGTCATTTGGATATTCCAATTTCTTTTACTGTAATTCAGAAAGTGTTAATGTATTCAACGGTACTGCTATAAAGACTGGTTTATGCACATCGGTTGGGCAGATAAAAACACAATGGGGTGATATATACATAATTCCTGAATCATCCCTGTACGTTCCCACTAAAAGGGACGAAATTGAAATATTTATTAAAGCATTAACTAGGTTCTCCAGGGATGTAGAAAGTGGTGTTAACAAGACAGTGTCTCCCGACTCTATCAAACAGTTAGCACACCCTAGTATTTTTGAGATATCTGCTTACTCAGTATCTATTCTTTTACTTGTATCAGTTTTGTTTAAGCCTCTAAAGAAGGTTGTCAGTTCCAAAGAAAGTGTTTTTAGGAAGGAAACTTTTATTAACCTATACCGAGAAATAGAGAGGTTTTCTAGGAACCATAGATGGATTTTAATATACCTTTTCTTAGGTATGATTGCATTCTTAGCACCAGTTTTTATTGGTTTTTCTTACAAAAACAGAGGAACACTAGATTTAGATTATGTTATGAGATTTTTTATAAGCTCTTTAGATGTAAGGGTCTTTTCTCGACCACAAGAAACATTTAAATTCATAATGTTCTACTATACTAGTGCCCTAGTTTGTATTGTTCTTTTGCTTGTAACACCAGGCTTAATAAACATCATATTTTTATCTATTAACAAAGTACTTAATCGTAAATTAAATAAGAATTTTGCAAAATATTCTTTACCTACTCTTATTTTTCTAGGATTTATACTTTCAGTTTTTTACGATACAGAAAAAGTTGCTATGTTTCTTTATGTAATTCTATTTAGTATTGTTTATTTGTGCTATCTGACCTCTAAGAGCAAACTTCGTGTTACGTACTCAGTTAGAGAAAAAGTTTCGTTACTGCTAATTGTTATATTAGCATCGATTATTGAGATGGGTTACAAGAGTTACCATCCTGTTAAGGATTCTAACTACGTATTGGAACCACTTATAGGGATTTCCGATCAACATGCTTACTTTCCTTACAGTAAAGATTATGGAAAAAATGCATTATTTGAAGAATACTTAATTAAGCCTGAACATCCTTTGTTCCTAGATTACTATTTGGTATATCATCCTAGACTTTCTAAAATACAAAACAAGAATGTTTCTGATTTCGAAAATACAGGGAACTATATTATTCTAAACTCTGAACTAAACGATATAAGTAAGTTCTTAGTAAATAACTTTGAAGTGTTAGATAATCTCAAACACTCCTTATCTATGAATTTTGGTGTGAAGAATTTAGATTTTTCCTTAAGCTCTCAATATATTTTAAAAATTGGTTTTGATTGTTCAGAAGAACTGGATCCCAAAACCATCTATTTGAAGGTGTTTTACAATTCTTACAAAGATGATGTTTCCGAGGAAGTGATACCTCTTATAAATTTCCCTGGTTGTAAGGCTGGTATGAGAGTAATTGAGTATAGACTACCGGTAAAAGTTGATTTTATTGGACAGAGTAACATTATATTTAATATATTGGGAGTTACTCCTTCCAGTATTAAATCCATTTCATTTTATAAGGACAATAAATTTGTGCCTGTCATTTACTTCACATATGATAAGGACGCAAAGATATTCTTAACAGATATATCTACTGGAGATTTAATTACAAACTATTCTTTCAAAGAAATATCGGAGAGGACATTTGAAAACGAGCTAGATAGTGAGTTTGACTTATCTGAAATAATTAATGAGTTTATAAAAGACAAGCTGCTTAGAAATCCTTTCTTAATTTGGTTTGATTCCAATACGCCTATCATAGTCGAAAAGAACACGAACTGACCATTCATTAACGGATATGATAGCAACGATTAGGCTACTACTAGTTCAGTATTGTACTTTTATTAGTTTAAGGAATAATTATAATCTATAAGGGTAATAGAATATGAAGTTTATTAAAATGGCAATACAAAAATTTCTAGCATCTCATGGTTTTGAGCTTGCTTCTTTATCACAGCAAAGAGTGGATTTTAAAAATTTTGAAAACTTAGCCCGTGCTTATGAACAAAACCTTAATGAAAAGAGTAGCGTTATCATCCCGGAAAATAGCACTCGTTACAAGTTGCTCGCAAGATTGCTAGGTACACCCCCATCAGAAGCTTATTTTATAGTGCAGGGGTTGTGTGAAAGCAAGAATGTCCCAGGAGAGGTCTGTGAGTTTGGTGTAGCTCAAGGCGAAACATCCGCATTGATAGCTAATGAAATACTATCTGGTAATAAGAAACTACATTTGTTTGATTCCTTTGAAGGACTTCCAAGGCCTTCCGAAAAGGACATACTTAAGGACGATATTCTTTCTTTAGGTAGCATGGAGGCCTACACAGGCACCATGTCTTGTCCAGAAGATATGGTCCTTGCAAGATTAAAAGCAATACTGTTCCCATCGGAACGATTAATAACTCATAAAGGTTTTATAGAAAAACTTGACCTTGAAGATGACAGTTTACCGAAGGAAGTATCTTTTGCTTACGTAGATTTTGATTTTTATGAACCAATAAAAATAGCTTTAGATTATCTAGATAAAGTTACCCCTAAAAGTGCAGTAGTTGTTGTGGATGATTATGATTTCTTTTCTACTGGTTCTAAGACAGCTGTTGATGAATTTATTAAAAAAATGAATTCAAAGGGAGAACGATACAAACTATTTATTCCTGATTCCAAGTATGGTTATTTTGCCATTCTGACAAAAATTTCCAGCTAAACTATTATGTTTTGTTGTTTCAGCTAATGATCTTTCCTTGTAATGATAGTAAAATGTTTGTATGAGTTCAGGAATTAAAAATATCCTATTTTCAGCACTTTTTGTATTCTTCTTTTCTTGGTTTATTGTCTACAAAACAAACATAAATGCACTTCCAATTCAATCCGAAGATGCTTTGCCTGCAATGTTTTTACCTATCTCAATCATTAAAGAGAAAACAATGAACTTAGATTCCTTTTACTCAATGCTTCTAACCAAGTATCCTCATCCTGATGATAAAAGTTACGTTAGAGGACTTACTCCTTTTTACTTAAAGAAAGTAGGTAATCACTACTTATCTGCATTTCCAATAATTACAGCTTTAGTATCTCTTCCTGTATACTTTCTTCCTTTAAAACTTGGAATGCCTGTTACATGGGATAACGTAATAATCCTATCTAAGGTATCTTCAGTTCTTATAACTTCCTTATCTGGAGTATTTTTATACATTCTTCTTAAAAAGCATTTTCTTAATGATGAAAAGAGAGCATCTCTTTTAACATACATATATCTATTTGGAACAGTAAATTATGCAATGATATCTCAATCCATGTGGCAACATGGAACTTTAATGCTTTTTTCTATCTTAGGCTTGTACTTTATCTTGGAATTTTTAAAAGATTCCAGATTTAAACCCTTAAATGCATTTCTTGGAGGGCTTTTTTATGGTCTTGCCATTCTATCAAGACCAACAGCAGCTTTAGCTTTTGCTTTTATCTTAGTTCTTATGTTAATAAAGGTAGGAAACATTAAAAACTATATCAAAGCAAATATATTTGTATTTACTGGAATTGCTTTAAACATACTGTTTTTTCTTTGGTATAACAATAAATACTATCTTGGAATTCAAAATCAAGGATACTCAAGTCAAATATTTTCTAGCTGGCTGTCTCCATTTCCAATAAGTTTTCTGGGAGTTTGGTTATCACCAAGCAAAGGAATACTTGTGTATTCTTCAATTTTTATCTTTTCATTCATTGGTTTATATATAGCCATGAAAAAAGGAGTAAAGGAAAATTCTCAATATTTAATCTACTTCTTAATAGTTATTCTTCATACATTGGTAATTAGTTTCTGGAAACATTGGTATGGTGGTTACTCATTTGGTTACAGAATGAGTTCGGATATTATTCCTTATCTTATTCTTCTTATGGTTCCTTTTCTTAACTCCTCATTTTATGAAAGATATCAGAAGTTTTTTATATTTTTATTCACAATATCCATTTTCATTCAAATATTTGGAATAATTTTCTTTGATGGAATATGGCATGCAGCATACGATGGCGGGTTTAGGGATACTTCGTGGCTTTGGTCATTAAAAGATTCAGAATTTATGTTTAATATTAGAAGAGTGATGGTAAAGCTAAAACTTCTTCAGAGAGCTTGTCCTAAATGCCTGCCATAGATCTGCAATTTAAACTGCCAAAAACAGGCAATTTTCCCTAATATACTCTATAATTAGAAGAAATAGTTTATGTCTAAAAAGATGCAGAACTACAATATAATCTGCCTGTCTAATCAACTTTGGGATTTCCCCTTATGGACAAACAAACGCCATGTTATGGGTAGAATGCCTAAATTTGGGAACAATGTTCTTTTTGTAGATCCTCCAATTAGAGTTGGAAGAGTCTTTTTTAAATACTTGCTAAATGGAAAGTGGTCCTTATCTAGAATATTTACTAAAAGAATGAAAACAAAAGAAGGTGTAGAAGTATTTTCTCCTTTAAGTTTTTCTTTATCCAAGTTTATATCTTTAAAACATGCAAGAAATATAAATAAAATATCTTCAAAAATATTTAGTAAAGATAAAAAAACTATTCTTTGGGTATACCATGTTGAAATACCTGGCCTTGAAAACTATTTAAAAAATATCAAGCACGATTTCTTAGTTTATGACTGTGTAGATAACTATGAAGCTTTTCCAAAGTATAATACCCCTGAAAAAAGAAAATTTGTTGCTGACCAAGAAAAACTTTTAGTATCTCGTGCAAACATTGTATTTGCCACAACCCCCGGACTTGTTGAAAAGCTTAAAAAACACAATCCAAATACATACTTTGCACCTAATGTTGGGGACTATGAAAGGTACTTTGGTATAAAAGACAAAAAATTTGATATTCCTGAAGACTTAAAGGATATAAAACACCCAATAATTGCTTTTACTGGAGCTGTTGATGAGTATAAGTTTGATAGGAACTTAATAAGGAAGGTTGCTCTTGATTATCCAACGTACTCATTTGTAATTGTTGGACCAATGGCGCTAAAAGATAAAGCGACCTCTAAAAAGGAGCTAGGTTTGTCTTATATCAAAAATATTTATCTTTTGGGTACAAAAGAATATGCAGATGTTCCAAAATATATTGCCTTTTTTGATGAGATGATAATTCCTTACCAGCTTAATGACTATACGGTTGCTGGTTGTTTTCCTGTGAAGTTTTGGGATTATCTTGCTGCCGGTCTGCCGGTTGTTGTTACAGATCTTCCAGCTTACACCCCATTTGCTGATGTTTGTTATATCTCTAGAAATCCAAATGAATTTTCACAGAATATTAGAAGAGCTTTAGAAGAAGATAGTATTGAAGGGATAAAGAAAAGACAGCTTGTTGCTAAAGAAAATACATGGGAAGGCAAGGTGTTAAAAATGCTATCTTTAATAGAAGGTTCTATTGGTAGTAGTGGTAACAGTATTAATAAAACTACATCAAAATGAAAATATTATATGTTTTAAACTCAAGTAAATATGGTGGCATGGAATGGCATGTTTATGATCTTGTCAAAGGAATGGTTAAAAACGGCCATGAAGTTTTTGTATGGTGCCCAGAAGGTGCAATGAGTGATTTATATGCTGAGTCGGGAGCAGAAACCTATGATAAAAAGATAGCAAAAGATATTGATTTTAAATATATTAACGAGCTGGCTGTCTTCATTAAGAAAAACTGTATTGATATTGTTCATGCTCATGAGTTAAAAGCAGCTTCAAATGCTCTCCTTGCAGGGAACAAAGCAAAAGTTAAAGTTTTGATTACTCATACTCATACTCCAATATCAGAATGGAAAATTCCTGAGTTTAAAAAGAAAATAAATAAGAAAGTCTATAGCTTTTTAGTTAATAAATACTCAGATTCTGAAATTGCTCTTACTGAGTCTAAAAAAAGAGTAAAGATAAAAGAAGGAATAAAAGAATCCAAGCTTACTGTTATTCCAAACGGTCTTGATACTTTAAAGTTTCATATCACTCCTAATCAAAGATCAGAGTATGAGGAAGAAATAAAAAATAAATATGGAATACCAAAAACAGCTTTTGTGTTTGGAAATGTTGGAAGGCTTACAGAAGAAAAGGGTATAGATATTTTAATTAAGGCTTTTAGTAAGTTTTTAAAGTCTGATCTTTTCCATCAAAGAGACTTTTATCTTCTTATTGCTGGTGGAGGAAAGCTGGAAGAATCTCTTAAGAAACTAGCACAAGACCTTAATCTTGATGGAAAAGTTATTATTACAGGTGCTTTTGACGATATTGATAAGGTAAAATACTATTCTTCATTTGATGCTTTTGTATTTTCATCTCTTGCAGAAGGATTTGGAATTGTTCTTCTTGAAGCTTTATATATGGGTCTTCCTACAGTATGCTCTGATCTTGAAGTATTAAAAGAAGTTGGTGGTGATAGTGTAAGATATTTTGAATCTGGAGATGATAATTCATTAGCTAAGGCTATGATAGACGAATATGAAATAACAAGTAAAGATGGAAAGTCTGCATTAGATAAGTCTAGACTAAGAGTTGAATCTTTATATTCTATGGAAAAATTTATAAGTAATTACTTAAATTTATATAAAAAGTTACTAGAAAAGAATCAAAATAAAGAAAGAAAAGGTAAATAAGTATGAAAGTGTTAATGCTAGGAAGAATAGGTTTAATGGAAGCAAGAGGAGGAGATAGAATTCAAGTTGAAAATACTGCTAGTGAACTTAGAAAACTTGGAGTTGAGGTGGATATTAGAACTGATATGAAGTTTAAACCTTGGGAATATGATTTAATTCATATTTTTCAGCTTGATTGGACTCCAGAAACCTATCTCTATGCTAAAAAAGTTAAAAAGTACAAGAAACCTCTTGTTCTTTCTCCCATCCATCATAATGTTGAAGAAGTAAAAAAGTTTGATGATACTTTTGTTTTTGATTTTAGAAGATTATCTAGGGTTTTATTTAAAGACCAGTTTAAAAGGGATACTTTTAAGAATGTTTATAGATCATTTTTTAATCCAAGGATGGTTGTTCCAACTTTTTACAGTATTCTCATTGGATTTAAAAACATGCAAAGAAAAACCTTAAGTATGGCTGATGTTATATTAGTTCAAACTGTAAAAGAAGCTGAGGATTTAAAAAGAACCTTTGATACAGATTTTAAATGGTATAAGGTTTTAAATGGAGTAGGAAAAGCTTTTATTGATCCAAAGAAATATGAAAACAAATTTAGTTTTGAAGATTATATTGTATGTGTAGGAAGAATAGAACCTAGAAAGAATCAATCAAGTGTAGTTGAAGCAGTAAGAAGATTTAGAGAAGAAGAAAAAAAAGATGTTCAACTTGTTCTTATTGGACAAATGAGCTTGGTTAAGCACTTTGAGTTTAATAACCTTATGAAGAGGTACTTTGGTAAATACAAATGGATTCATCATGTAAATGGAGTTTCTTATAATGATATGCCTTCTTATTACCACTTTGCTAAAGTTTGCGTGTCGGCAAGCTGGTTTGAAACAACTGGCCTTACTAGTCTTGAGGCCTTGTACTGCGGCACAAATTCTGTGGCATCTGGACTAAGAGCAAAGGAGTATCTTGGGGGATACGCATCATTTTGTAAGCCAGATGATATTGAATCCATTAAAAGTGCTATTAAGAAAGAATATTATGCTCCAAGACCCGCGGTTGATGCTAAGATAAAGGAAGAATACACATGGAAAAACGCAGCAAAGAAAACTCTTGAGGTTTATAATGAAGTTCTTAAAAAATAAATATGCTTGAAATTGGAGTTATACTATTTATCTTTATATTTTCTTATATTTTAATTTTAAGAAACTTTAAATTGTCCCTTTATGTCTTGATTGTTTTATCCGTTTTTATGCATAAGGAACTTTTTAGTTTCTATCAATGGGACTTAATGCCAGCTAGGATCTTTATGCTTGCTTTGTTTTGTGCTGGATTAACACAAATTTATCTTTATTTAATAAAAACAAAGAGTTTAAAACCGCTTTTTTCTTATCTTAAAGATCCTTTTATATTAACTCTTGTTTTACTATGGTTAGTTAGAGGAATTTCAATAGTTAATACAAAAAATCTTCAAGCAAGTATCCTTTTGTACGCCTTTTTTACTACAGTTGTAGCTTTAGGAATATATATTTACTTAACCTTTAAGGATACTCCTCAAGAACTACTGAAGTATGTGAGATTTTATATATATACAACGTTTGTTTTAACTTTGTTTGGGTTACTTCAATTAGCTTTGTACTATAAAACCGGGAAGGTCATTGGAGCCATGTGGCCTGTTCCAGGAAAAGTTCCAAGAGTAGGGAGTTTATTTTGGGATGTAAATCATTATGGAGCTTTACTTGCAGCCGTTCTTCCTGTTCTTGGGATGTTTATCGTTACTGATAAGGGAATTAAGAAGAAGTTGCTTAATATCTTAATGTTTGGTTCTATTTCTGCTTCTTTACTGCTTACAAACTCTAGATCTGCGTGGATGCTTGGAGGTTTTGCTCTTCTTACTTTTGTTACACTTCTTTTTTTAAAGAAGTTTGGTTTTAAAGGAATAGTTTATGTGATTATAGCTATTGTTTTGGTGTCTACACCAATGCTTATTGAGTATAGTGATAAAAAGAGCCCTTTTAGGCAAAAGATAAAAGATGCTTTCCATTACAGAATAGACTCTTTTGACTCCCATTTTATGCTTTTAACAGGAGCTTACCAAATATTTGAAGATTATCCTGTACTGGGTGGTGGTTATGGGTCTTTCTTTGAGCATTTTAGTAAAACTGAAATTGCTCCAACTCTTTTTAGCAGAGATCCTGCAGCTTTAAATACCAGAGTTCCTGCTCATACTATTTGGGGAGAAGCTTTATCAGAAACTGGAATGGTAGGGACTTCTGTGTTTGTTGTATTAGCCCTCTTATTACTGCTTGCTCCTTTATATGTATTTTTCAGCAGTGGGGACAAGAGTGTATCACTCCTTGGATCTGCTATGGCATCTGTATTTGTTGGATGGTACATAGCTGGAATATTTTACTCCTATAACTCCGAGTTTTTTTGGATTGTGTCTTTCATCTATCTTATATGGTCTGTTGGACATATTGGTAAGGATTATTTAAAAAAGATAATTAGTTTCTTCTTTGGAAAATCAAGGTTTCTTTTAGCAACAATATCCTTATTAGCTTTCTTTCTAATATTTTTTAGGCTTGGTGTAAATCACTTGATTCCTTGGGATGAAGCAATATACGCAAAAGTTGCAAAGAACATGGTTGAGAATAATCAATACCTTGTTCTTCACTGGGATAGCTTAATTAAAGGATGGTTTGAAAAGCCCCCTCTTTATATGTGGATGGCATCAGGATTTATGAATGTACTAGGATTTACGTCTCTTGCAGCTAGACTTCCAAGTGCAATATTTGGATTTTTAACCGTAATTTTAGTGTTTGTCTTTGCAAATAAATTATTTAATAAAACTGTTGCTTTTATATCTTCCTTATCTATCTTAACTACAGTTCACTTCTTGTACTATTCAAGGGCTTCTATGCTTGATGTTACTACAACTTTCTTTATTACATTAGCCTTGTATTGCTACTGGTGTGCTAAAACAAAAGATAAAAGGGTTACATGGATCTTGTCAGGGCTTTCTGTAGGTTTAGCTGCTATGACAAAAGGATTTGTTGGTCTTCTTCCTCTTTTAATAATTGGATTATATGAGATTTGTCTTTTTGTATTTCAGAAGCAAAAGATAAATAAAAGATTAGTTTTAAATTACTTACTTCTATTTGGATCAAGTGTCTTAGTTGCAGTCCCTTGGCATATTACTATGTATAAAATGTTTGGCCGGGAGTTTGTTAATAAATACTTTGTTTATCATGTTTGGGATAGGGCAACTATGGCAATAGAAGATAAAGGTAATCCATTCTTTTGGTATATTATTGTTCTTAAAGTTAGTATGAGAACTTGGTTTGTAGCACTTCTTGGAGCTTTTCCTCTTGGTTTGTATTTAGCTTTAAAGAAAGATAAGAGATTTACTTTCTTATCCATATGGGCACTTAGTATCTTTTTCTTCTTTTCTTTAGCTAAGTCAAAGCTTACTTGGTATATTATTCCAATTTATCCGTCACTTTGTATTCTTGTAGGATATTTTATTGAAAGAGTACTTAACTTTGTTATGGGTAAAGTCAGGTTGTTTAATAGTAAAATATTTAAGTTCTTAGCTATGTATCTTCTTGTAGTTTTTTCTTTATTTTATTTATTTTTAAATAGAGGTCTTGTTTACACAGATGACTTAAATGGTTCCAAAGCAAATCTTTTAGAAATGGAAAGCGACTATTTTGGTGCTAACTATACTGTTTATATGTCAAGAATGGAGGAGCCAACACCCCTTTTCTACCTTAAAAGTCCTTATAAAATTGTTGATTTTAGAGCAGATAAGTCTGAAAGAGTCCCTGTTGTTTCTGATAATGAACCTTTAATTTTAGTTACGAAAAAAGGAAGATACTCTGTGTATGTAGCAGGGTATTCTGTACCATCAAAAATTGTTGCAGAAGATGGAGATTGGGTTTTGTGGTACATGCCTCCTAAGGTAGGAGTGTTTGAGCTTCCTAAAGTATCAAAGTCAAATTAAATTGTTAAGGTATCATTAATCTTCTTCTTTTGATTTTTCCATATAATTATTGCTGTTGATGATAAAGCTGATAAAGCTGCAACTAAGTTGGAAATTGCTAATCCTTGAAGAGAAAGAATTGGGGTAAGTATTGCTGAAAGAATTAAGAATACACCAAGTTTTCCTAAGTTTATATACATGATGTATTTTATTTTTTCTTCTATAAAAAAGTAGTGTTCCATAAATGTATGAATTGATGTAAATGCGGAAGCAAATATTAAAAGACCTAGAAGAGGAATCGATTCTGAGAATTTATCTCCCATGAATCTTGTTATAAATATTTCTGATGCAAATATTCCAAAGAATGCAGTTGCTATTATTAAAATAGATATAATTATTATTTCTTTAAAATCATATCCTAGCTTTTGTTTTTTTCTATAAGCATTCTTAGGTAGAAGAACAGTAAATACGGATACCGATGCTAAAGTTAAAATGTTTGTTATCTTCTCTGCTATTGAAAATATTCCAACATTAGAAAAATCCTTTGCTATTTTAGCAATTGAGTTGGCTATTGATGGCCATCCTTCATAAATTAGTTGAGATATGCCTGCTGGATATGATTCTTTTATCAAGTTTAATGTTTGTGATATTTTAAATTTAAATTGTTTGTATTCTTTTGGAAGGAAAAGCACCATAAAAGCACTTGAAAGAAGGGATAATGAGAATACCTCAAATGCTTGAGTTAAGTCTAAGCTAACTAATCTAGTAAATATTAGAATAGCAAATGTTCCTTTTATTAATGCTGGAAGGGTATTTAGAAGAATGAAATAAAAGAACTTCTCTTCTTTTTGAAAAATTGGGTTAAGTGTGTAATTTATTGAATAAGCAATAAGTCCTAGAACAAAGTAGAGAAGTATTTGAAAGCTATTTAGTTTAAATAAAAGAAGGGTTATCACAGATACTGGGATTGATACTAAAAGAAGGATTATCTTTAATGTGTAAAATGTGTTTAAGAGAGATTTGTTTTCTGTTGATATTGACTTAGCTACATATACAGAGTTTGTACCAAAATCTATTAATTTTGATATAGCTACAAGAAGGGTTGCCAGGAGAGCATATTTTCCAAATGAGTCCAAGTCCAATGTCTTTGCTGTTGCTGATATGAAGGCAAACCCAAGTACGGCATTGAATATATTTCCAATGCCTACAAACATTATTTTTTGGATGGATTTGCTCATTATGTATATGTTAGCAGAATTTACTGCTTATGGTGTTCTAGCTGATCTAAAAAAGAGTTTGCGCCTTCCTGCCATGTTTTGAGCTTAATGCTCAGGATTTCTTGTGTAATGTCATTTCTGAGGGCTGAGTATACAGCTCTAGGAGTTTTAGACGTCTTAATGAACTCCGACATTAAGGCAGTTTTAACCCTACTTATGTCTCTCCCAGTTTTTTCAAGGATGTATTTAGCAAAATCGTAATGTGAAGTTGGGTTAGTCGAAGTTATGTGAAATATCCCT
>JBAQUF010000090.1:0-15893 GCA_049297375.1 Patescibacteria group bacterium | reverse complement strand
AGGCAATCCTGTCTTTATTTACCATGATATATTTAATCCAAATAAAGAAGAAGTTAGAGATTTAAAGGAGAGATACATCAAGGGAACTGTGGGAGATGTTGAAGTTAAAGAAAAGCTAAATATTGCTATTCAGGCATTTATAAAACCAATAAGGAAAAGAAGAAAAGAATTTGAAAAAGAAGACATTAAGAAGATATTAGATGAAGGTACAGCTTATGCTAGGATCGTTGCAATAAAAACACTTGAAAGAACAAGGAAAGCAATGCATCTAGATTATCCAAGTATTTAGGTCTAATAAACTAAAAACTATGTCTACTTACTTAATAGCCTAGATAACCATCCAAATAAACTAAATTGCTTTGTTTCATTTGATATCTTGTCTTGAATGGCTGTATTTTGAACATTTAAAGAATCAATTAATCCTTGAATGTCTTGCTTATCAGCAAGATCTGTTGCTTGGTCTTTAAGCTGAAGAAGACTTCTAACTCTTTCTTGATTTTTTTCTAATTCTTGTTGCATTGTTTTTATAGAGTCGTAATTTGTTCCAAGTAGAAGTTTCATTAGTTTATTTCTGTTTTCTACACTATTTATTTGCTCTTTGATTTTCTCTTGTGACTGATTTTGAAGTCTTGCAACTTCTCTAACTTTTTCACCGATTCCTCCTGTTAAAGTTTCACTGTTAAGTAATTCTTGTACATATTTTGCAACATCACTTGCGTACTCATTGATTGATTTAGAATTCTCACTAGACTCTTCACCTTCTGCTTGTTGCTGAGTTGATACTTGAATTTGTTGGCTCTCTCCCTCATTTTGGGTTTTAACTTGGTTTTGATAGGATGCTCCAGTTGATGCATCACTTCCTGAATTAAGATTTCCCTGTCCTTGCTGTTGTGTGTCGTTTCCTGTGCTATTTTGTTGACCTTGAGAGCTGCTTCCTTTTGCAAGAGCGTACGTAGGTATAGAGATTAGAAGTACTAGTGAGAGTATTTTGATATTTTTCATAAGACCTCCTTATTCAAACAAAAGTACACGCCCTTTCATTATACAGTTCTAATAAAATGTTTTGCAATTATATTAAATGTATTAAAGTTAGATTTAATTAGCGGGAGTTTGTTCCAAAACTGAATTTGTAACATCTAGATTTCTCAAAAACTTGCAAATTGAAAATCTAGAGAATAAAGCAAATAAAATCATAGCTAAAACAAGACCCCTTGCTCCTACCAATTCTATAATTGAAGCTGACAAAGTTAGTGGGATAATTGATGCTAAGGTAACAATAAACCAAATATTTCCAAATATTCTCCCTAACATATCTTTTGGAGCCGATTCTTGAAGGTAAGTTTGCACAGGGATAAAAATTCCCATAAAGGCAAGTCCAAAAATTGCAGAAGCAATAGGAATAAGAAGCAGTCTTATCCAAGAATTAACAAACCCTATGGCTGTAAGAAAAACTAAGCTAATTGCTACTAAAACAAGGGAGTTTTCAACAAGAGTTTTCTTTCTAAGTTTCTTTCCCAAAAGCTTTGGAAATACTGACACTCCTAATATAGTACCAAGAAGAACAGGAGTTACAATAAGAATAGCAGCGTCTTCTATCTTAGTGTTTAGGACCTGTTTTGCAATAGCAGGCACATTTAAGGCAAATATTGTTGAACAGACATCAATAGCAGATATAAATATTAAAGGATAAAGAATACTTTTATTGTTTTTAATGAATTTGTAACCATTAATAACTTCTTTTAGAAAATCTGATAATTTATTTTCTATATCCACTTTTTTTCTTAAATTAAAACTTGGAAGTGTTAGAACACTTAAGAATGCAATAGAAGCTATGGAAGCACACACTATCAAGCTGTTTTGAAATCCTAAGAATTTATTTAAAAATCCTGCTGCTGCATAGCCAACAAATGTAGCTACTTGTTTAGTTAGGTAAAATACTCCATTTGCTTCAGCAAGCTCTGAGTTTTGGAATAAGCATGGAATATAAGCAGATTCTGCAGGGAGATAGAATTGATTTAAGAGAGAGTAAATAAAAACTACTGTGTATACAAGCATAAATTTATCAGATACTGGTACAAAAAGAAAAATTATGGCAGCTTGGAAAAGATTAGTAAAAGTAAGTAGAGTTTTTCTGTTTACCATATCTACTATTGTTGATGCAAACGGCCCTATGAGAATAACTGGGATGCTGTAAGCAAACCAAAGTAATGTGATTGCATACGCTGAGTTTGTTTCCGCATATATTTTAAGAATTAGAAGGTAATTAAGGATGCACTGAGACAATACGGATGACATTTGAGATGTAAGCAGTTTCAAGAAGTTTTTGTTTTTAAGAGATGATTTAGTAAACATTGCTAAAAGAACATTTTACCATCTTTCCTTTATTTGTGTTATTTAATAGGCTTAAAATCTTTTATTGTATTTTCCACTTGATTATAGCTTTTACACTCCATTAATTTTTGTCTAAGCTCATTTGATCCTCTAAATTCTCTAACGTATACCTTAAAGAACTTCTTCATTACATCAAAGTTTTTAGCGCTCCCCCACTTTTCCTCAAATAGTTTAGTGTGTCTTAAAAGAAGATTTATTAATTCTTCTTTAGAGTGTTTTACATTTTTAATATTTTTGTCCTTTTCAAA
The DNA here is from genome assembly GCA_049297375.1 of Patescibacteria group bacterium. Classification (GTDB taxonomy): domain Bacteria; phylum Patescibacteriota; class WWE3; order UBA101185; family UBA10185; genus JAAZNV01. The sequence goes on along the minus strand of JBAQUF010000090.1, from coordinate 13,254 downwards.
TACCCAAGGATTAGAAAGCACTCCTCTTCCTATCATCACCCCGTCTACCTCATATTTATTGTGCTTATCTAAAGCATCTTTATAGCTTTCCACGTCTCCATTTCCAATTATTAGTGTTCTTGGAGATATAGTGTTTTTAAGTTTTACTGATTTTCCTATTTCACTCCACATAGCTTTTCCTTCTGATTTTTTAATTGCTATGCGCCCGTGTATTGTTAAGGCATTAATATTTTGTTCAAGAAGAATTGATATCCACTCATTAGTATCTACTTTGTTGTAACCTATTCTTGTTTTTACACTTACAGGAAGATCTTTAGCACCTTCTTTTACAGCTTCTATAAGTTCTTTTGCAAGAGATGGGTTTTTAATTAAAGCTGCTCCTGCTCCATTTTTAATAACTGTCCTTTCTGGGCATCCCATGTTTATGTCTACTCCATCAAATCCCATCTTTTTAACTAACTGAGCTGCTTTGAAGAACGTATCGGGATTTGTTCCCCATATTTGAGCCACTATTGGATGCTGTTTTTTACTAAAAAACAAATCTCTAATTACTTTTTCTTTTCCTTTGGAATTTAATGCATCAGTATTTACAAACTCAGTAAATAATACATCCGGCTTAGCAGTTTCTGATATTACTTCTCTAAATACATAGTCTGTAACATCATACATTGGGGCAAGTACAAGAAATGGTTTTTTAAGTTTGTTCCAAAAGTTTTTCACAACGGATTATATTGATAATTAATGATTAATTGCAAATAGAGGTAGTACTTTTATGTTTGAATTTATAAAATAAACTCTAATGCAACAAAGATTATATACAACAAGATTAAGATAAGAGCTTCTTTTTGTTCAAATTTTTTGTTTTTAGCAAAGAGCAGAAAGAGTCCTGCTCCTAGTGGAAGAAGAAGTAGATTGTACTTTATACCTTGGCTTATTTTTATATTTCCTCCATTTGCAAAGATAAGAAGTCCTAAGATGAAAATATTTAGAGATGCAGACCCTAAGTAATCTCCAAGAGCAACGTTTTTATTTTTATGTATGTATGATCTTATTAATATTGTTATTTCTGGGATACTTGTACCTATTGATAATGCTACTAAACCTACAACAAATGGAGAAAGGTTTAGGTGTTTAGATAGTACTATTAAATTGCTTACTATCAACTTGCTGGAGAATATGGTAGCAACGGATCCAAGTATTAACTTAAGAGCTTCTTTAAAAGTACTTAATGGCGGGTGAGAAATAGATTGTTCAAGGTTGTTTAGCATAGCTCCTTTATTTGATATTGTTAAAAGAAGGTAAATATAGGAAACAATCATAAATAATGCATCTGTAGTGCTAAGATTTCCATCAAGAATAAGCATTACAGGCAGAGATATTACTAAATATGCTGTGGGAAAGTTAATGTAGTCAGCCTTTGTGTTAACAGCTAATCCTTTGCTACTTAGTACTTGAAGTGGTATTACAAAAAGAGTGAGTACAGCAGAAGCTCCAAGCAAGTTTCCAACTGATATTCCAGGAGTCTTATCTATAGTAGAAAAAAGAGCTACTGATATTTCACTTAGTGATGTTAAAAGACCTAGCACAAAAAAAGATGTGATAAAGGATGATACGTGAGTTCTTCTGGATAATTTCTCAATTGATGATATTGATATTCCAGTACTGATCCATAAGACAATAAAGGAAGCAGCTAAATAAAATGTAGTGATAATCATGATATTAAGTATACTAGAAATGGTTGTGTGTTAATAAATATTTTCTTAAAGATCTTAGTATTTTGCACTCTAATTCTATTCGTTTGGGGTTGTTCCATATACTATAACTCTGGTTCCAGGGTTATCTTCTGTTGACGAAACACTATTTACGTTTGAAGATATACTTGGATTAGCCCAATAAAACAGTTTTTCTGCATCTTCTATCTTCATATTTACACATCCATGGCTCATTGGATGTCCAAAGTTATCATGCCAATAAGCACCATGTATTCCATAGTCCTTATAGAAGTACATTGTGTAAGGAACATTTGGAAGGTAATAGTAAGTTCCAAGATCTTTTGATCCCCCAGTCATTAGTGTGTATTTAAGTTTTGTCCAAATCTTAAACTCCCCTGTTGGTGTTAACCCCCATTTACCAGTGGAAACGTCAAAACTCATCTTTTTATTATCTCCTTCGTATGCATACAGTTTTTGAGAGCTTAAATCTACTTCAATTCTTTTATCTTTCTTTGATTTAGAGCCTAGAACATTAGATGTTGAGGGAGTATCCAAATCAATAGTAATGTCTTCATAACTTATGGTTGTTGGTGTTCTTTCTTCTGGAACTTGATACTTTTTTCCATTGAATACAGCTGTTTTCTTGGAATTATCATATGCTCCATCATTCTTTGGTCTGGAGGACTTCCTTGAATAAAGAACAAAGGTAAGCAGGGCTAAGGCTATAATTGGAAGGATTATATATAAAAAGTTAGTAAATTTTGGTTTACGCATGATTGTAGTTAAATAATACCACCGTTACTTTATTTGCAATATATGTAATATGCACAACTGTGAGTTGAAAATCCTATAAGTTTATGTTAAAATTCCGAACAAATACAAAAGAAGGAGAAATTGATGTTAAAAAGAGGATTGTTAGTACTGTTCCTAGTCCTTTTAGTTAGCCTATCCACCCCTACAGTTACAGGTTTAGAAGAGGTTGATAGTAGTACCTTAAAAATCGAAAAGAAAGAAAGTGATGGTGTGCATACAGGTTATGTAACCTTTTGGTTTGATGACGGTTATAAATCAACGTTCGAGAAGGCATATCCATTGTTAGAGGAAAAGGATTGGTCTGCTGTAGTAGCCGTAGTGACTAACTTAACTGATGCAAGTTCAAAGTTCTTGGGTATAGATGAACTTATGAGTTTCAATGATATCGAGAGTTTATACAATAGCGGATGGGAGATTTCCAGCCATTCCAGCGAACATCTAGAACCTAGTGAAATAACTGAATTGGCAACGGCTGAAGAAGAAGTTTTAGGTTCCAAGGAAACCCTAAAGTCACTGGGTTTTGAAGTAGGAACTTATACACTACCTTACGGAGAAAGCGGTTATGAGGTTTATCAAATTTTAGTGGAAAACAATTACTACAGATGGAGATCATTAAGTGAAGGAATTAATACTGTACCTTCAGGGAGAAAGCTCTATTCTTACTCTTTTCCAAAGGATATAAATTGGGAAAACATTGATGAAATTATTGACCAAACTATGGAAAAGAAAGGGTGGTTGATAATAACCTTACATGCAACTGTTGATAATCCAGCATCACACTGGGATCACACACCTTCGCAGCTAGAAGAATTAATTGAGAAGGTAGATGATTCAGGATTAAGAGTAGTTACTCCAAGTCAAATGGAGAGCAGCTTTTTAATTCCATCGGATTTCAGTGAAAATACAATTACACTTGCAGTTAGTAGTATAAACGTTGAATCCCAACTGTTATTAGTGGAGCAAAGTCTCAACTCCAACTCTGAATATTGGGGAGATTTTTCAAGCCACTTGTCAGGTCCTATGTGGTTGCCTACAAGAGCAATTGGAGAGACTGGTTTAACACTAATTCTTGGTCATAGGCAATGGGGATCAGAGCCTATGGTTTTTGCCGATCTTGATGATCTTCAAGTGGGTGATAGTGTAAATATACGTGTGGATGGAGAGGATAAATACGTATTCACAGTAACTGATATTCAAGTAATTGAACCTGAAGATTTATGGAGTTTTTACAGTAATAGAGATGAAGAGTGTGAAAGAACCGGAAGGTCTTGTCTTAGTTTAATTACGTGCACACCTTACGGTACTGATAAACAACGTCTGGTAGTTACAGCCGTTCTAAACAAGTAATAAAGGAGTTGGAATGGGTAAGGAAAGTTATTTGAATGTTGCAGTGTTGATACCAGCTCATAATGAGCAGAAATGCATTGATGTTTGTTTGAGATCTGTATTTAATCAAACTCACAAACCCACGCAAGTCATTGTGGTAAATGATGCTTCTACTGATAGTACTCATGAAGTTGTTATATCTCTGTTGCCAACACACTTTGGTTTATACTTAGTTGATAATACACTAAGTCATCCACTTTTCAGAAGTGGCGCGTTGAATATGGGGTTGGGATACGTGGGGCCAAGTATAGATATTGTAGTCGCCTTAGATGCAGATTCATTGATATCAAACGATTGTATTGAGCAATTAGTTAAGTCTTTTGCAAATGATGGTAAGCTTGGAGGTGTTTGCTCAATAGCAGGACTACTAAAACCTGATCTGAGAACCTATAAAGGGATTAGGAAAGTTATTGCTTGGTTCCTGTGGAAACTTCAGAAGATTGAATACGGAGGCTTTGATGCTGAGAGGACTGCTACATATGACAATGTATTAATACTTCATGGGCTGTGTAGTGCTTTCAGAGCTGAAGCAATAAAAGCCGTAGAAGGGTACTCAGAAGATCAACTACTTGAGGACTACGATCTTACTCTGAAGATAAAGAAGCTAGGATGGAAAGCTGAATTCAATCCAAAGATGCATGCATTCACTAATGTACCATTAACTCTTAAAGGTCTTTTGAAGCAAAGATTTAGATGGATGAGAGGAGGAGTTGATATACTTCTTAAACATGGTGTATGTAAATATACATTAATGGATTTCCTTAATCACATAATGTATATGGCACTTTTGGCAGGAGTAGTTATTGTGATTATTTTGACAAGTAAGGATGGTTGGAGGTTTACTTTTAATTTCCATCCAATAGCAATGACTTTGGTAGTAATTGGATATTTAACATCAATTTATAGACTGAAGTTTGTTAAAAACATTGAGCTTACTGATGTTTTGATAAGATTATCCATAGTTCCAGAGCTCATAATGTCCATCATATATTCTGCTCTGCAGATAGGTGCCTACATTGCGTGTCTTGCAAAGATGCGAAAGACGTGGTAAATAGAACTAAAAGCTCAAAGGCAAAGAAAGAAGGGAGTAAGAATGTACAAACCAGTTATAGCCACGGGAGGAGGTTGGGCTACAGCCACCTTATTGAGTTTTGTGGCTCAACAGTACGTTTTTGGAGTTTTACTTCTTATGATTGGGATTATGGTCATAGGATTTATAAAACTTCGAAAGGGAGAAAAAGATCTTAAACTGTAGCTACTAAACCACCTTAAGGTATTCAACCTGAGAGGTGGTTTTTTTATATGTCTATAATGCTAATTTCAGAAGTTTGGTTAGTATACAAGCTGGGGACAATATAGACAGTTATCTTTACACAACTTCTTTTTATAAATAACATCTTCTCCACTACCTAATCTATATAAATCTTCTGAACCAGCCATTAGGTACTTATGTTTAAGTAAAAAGAACTTAACCTCAAAATTATTTGCTTTAGCATCACATAATATGCAGTTAGATTTAAATTCTCTAAAACCTTCTATTTCAGTGTTTCTTAACAAGAAACTTGCAAGATATCTTCCTCTTAAATCAGGTCTAACTGTTAAGTTTTTAATTTCAAGAGTGTCTTTAAATCTTTTATGCTTTTGATAAACACATACGCCTACTACATTTCCATAAGATAGTGCAATTAAAGCTCTTTTGCTTTCTTTACTAAGTTCCTTGTGGGATTTGTCAGCCCATTCTAAGAAATCTGGATAATCAGTGTTGGGTATCCAAAGTCTAGGTCCTAGAATAAAACTAACTATTTCATCTATTTTGGAGGCAGGATATTCGTTAGTAAATTTAAAATTCATATTCAAATTAAAATCTTAAATGTATATAACTGCTACACTCATACTATCTTAAGATCAATAAAGCTTGGTTCCTTCTTAAGTTCCTTCTCTACTCTTAGTATGTCCTTTGGATTAATATTCTCTGCAACAATTCTTAAGTAGAAATTATCATAGTCTTTTTTTAAAGTAATTCGAATAATATTTCCTCCAAACTTACTAAGAACATCTGTAATCTTTCTTAATAACTTAGGTTTATCGCTTCCCCAGGTTTGTATTGTAGTCCAGCCTAAGCCACTCTTTGTTATGTTGTGATCATTTAGCAAGCTATCTAACCTATCTACTCTTAAATAACCTTTACTAGTTCTGTAATATATTTCCTCAATGTTTTCGCATCCTAATGCATAAATTATCTCATTAAGATCTTCTCCTATATCAGCTAAATCTAGTATCCCTCTTGGTGCTAGGTGACCTTCCAAGATCTCTTTACCTTGCTTAATAAAAGATAGTTTTTCTCTTTCTATTATTTTTCTTTGCAAGTGTATTCTTGTTGAAGGTAAACACACTTTTAATAAATCAACATCTTCCTTTAAGGATCTTTCTCCTGTAACTACTTTAATAAGATCTGTGTTTTTTATTTTGCAATCAAGACTTTTAGGTCTACCGTTTACTAGAACTTCAGTTGAATTATCTCCAAGTCTTGTGTTTACTTCATATGCAAAGTCTACGGCCCTTGCATTTTCTGGTAAAAAGATTAAATCATTTTCTGGAGTAAAGAGAAGCTTAAGGTTGTATATAGGTGATTCAATTTTCTTCCTAAGGTTACATACGTAACCCCAATTGTTAAAGTTTTCCATACTTTCTGTAACCACTGCTATTTCAACAGAACCAAAGGTAGTTTCCAATGTTGTTTGAAGGGCTTCGTAGCCATTATCTCTTTTATTTGAACCTATAAATTCATCGTACCTTTCATAATCTATTAGTTTCCCAAGTGCTTTATGAGTACCATAAATCATTTTGTAGCAATCTTCTTGAGATTTAACTATTACTCTATAGCTTATTACGTCGTTAATTTTCTTAAAGTCTTCATTAGAAGATAATCCTTTAACAGAATAATATTTTAATTTTTGGTAAGCATGATAATAACCGCTCTTTTTAACTGCTACTTTTCCTTTTATTCTTGTTTCTTTCATTATTTTCTTAAGTATATTTGTATTTTTTGTTATTTCTTCTTCTGATAGTCTTTTATCGTTATCTATAGTATTTTTTACCTTTGTATAACCTTCAAAGTTTAAGTACTCAAAAGACAGATCTTCTATTTCTGTTTTAATTACCCAAAGTCCTAAAGATTCAGCTAGTTTTGCATATACTTCTATACTTTCATGAGCTTTAGCCCATCTTTTATCTCTAGGCATAAACTGAAGAGTGCTTAAGTTATGGTATCTGTCAGCAAGTTTCAAGATTGATACTTTAGGATCAATATGGGAAGCACCCATTACTTTTTGAAGTGCTTTAAAGTCTGTATCTTTATGTTTTTTAATATTAAGGTATGTAACACCTTCAACAATAAATGAAACTGTATCTCCAAATATTTTTTTAACTTGATCTATGGTTGTTGGAGTATCTTCTACTACATCATGCAAAAGAGCTGCTATTAATAGCTCTTGATTCTCTACTCCCCAGCTTTTAAGAATTTTGTAGACTTGAATACAATGTTCAATATAAGGTTCACCAGATTTTCTAAATTGGTTTTTATGTTTTTCCAAAGCATAGTTGAAGGCATAAATAATCTTATTATTTTTAGTGTTTAATTCTTCATTGTGTTGGTTGTTTTTTAAAGTCATTTTATTGGAGATAATCTTATGACTACTGTGTGTTATTTGCAAATTAAAAAGCCTCTCTCTGTTTATTTCTAGAGAGAGGCGGTCCTTGCAACATTATCTTTCAACTCGTGTTGCTAGAGATCTTAATTCTTTATGTAAATCGTCTGATTCCCTTTCAGTTTGTGCTGTCCAGGAGGACATTGTGTTGAGGTGTTGAATTTTCTTAAGTATCTCAAACACCCTTTCCTGATCTTCCAGTTTTACAGGTTTGTATCTCTTAGCGGATGCACTCTTTGCTTCTTTGATACAGACAATATCCCCATCAACCCACACACCTGGTTCATCTTGTCTCATTATCATTCCTAAGCACATAATATATCTCCCTTTCTTTGATTTTGTTTTTTAAACACTACCAAAGAGTGAATTTCTTGTCAATCTATAGGTTTATACTTATTATTTGGTATAATCTAAAAAACGATAACAGAGGAGGAGAAAATGGCAGATGCTGCTAGTGATGCTCTAAAAAGAGAAGTAAGCCCCCAACTTATCTTATACTCTTTGTTTAATTGGGAAAGCTGCGAAGATAAAGAGAAGGCAAATGTTAGAGCACAGGAGTTGGCGGATAAAAACAAAGAATCAGTTGTGCTCTTACAAGCATTATCGACGATTTACAATGTAGTAGTGTACTACTTTTGTCGTAAGTCTATGCTACAGAGTATACGTGATAGTGATGTTTTGTCACCTCTTGCGGTAGACGAAGTAGAAACTTTCTATCCAAAAAAGAAGAAGCAACAAACGTAGTTTAAAATTTAGGGGAAAAGAAATGGGCAACTTGTCTAGAAAAAACACAAGTTGCCCTCTTTTTAACCATTTGTTTGCCTTACCATTTCCGTCATACGTAATATGGCATCAGCATAACTATAACCGACATAAACTGGACCATAATGAAATAGTCCTTCTCGTGCGCTTCCGTATTTGCTAATTAAACCTGCTAACATTTTAGAGCCATAGGTTATGTTAAAACTAGAATCCTTTAGCTCCTCTATTGTAGGTCGACTGGCAAAACAAGGCCCATTAGACATTGAAAAGTTGCAGCTACTCCATCTCGTGGCATAACCTGCATAAGCCCTACAGCGCCGTCACTAGATAGAGCGTTTGGATCTCCTCCACTTTCCCAAAATATTAAAACTGCTAAAGTTGTGGGATCTAATCCATAGTCATTAGCAGCTTTTGTGATCAAGCTACAATAAGTTAGTACCTTATTCCACTTCTCTTGGTAGTCCTCTCTACCCCACTGGTAAAAAGGTATTGAGCATTCTCCGGATGAATTTGAGGACGAATTATCCGGATTTATTGTAAAGGGCTTGATGCTGTTACAAAACCTTCACCACTTCCTGAACCTCCAAAGCCTCTAAGTAAAGGAACAATCTGACCGTTCTTATCTTCTAGGATAAGGTTTTGAAATGAAGATATACCTTCTTCCTTTAAGTAGCATGACGGTACTTTTTCAGAGGTGTAGGTAGTAACTTCTGAGAAATCGCCAATCGTTACACCCTTGGCAACATATACGTAGGAGTTCATCCCATGAACTTTATAAAGTCCAGGTTCTATATTTTTAAATGAACTTCCTTCTGGTATAGAGCAGCTTCCTCGGGATAGGATGTTATTTAGCATCATTCCCGACACTACAATTACAACTGCAAGCCCAATTCCAATGATTACTCTTGGAATTTCTTTCTTCTTAGTATCCATTTCTTCTCTCCTTTTTATTTGTTTGAAAACATTTGTACCCAGGATTTTAACATAACAACAGCTTATAGTCAATTGACATTAAATGCTTAAACTGCAGTATTTATTGTCATACCAAGATTTTCCAAATTAAACCAAAATAAATATATAAATTACTACAGGTGTATATTGTGATATAATCCAAATAACTCAAAGAAAAGGAGAGCATAACATGTTGTTAGGTGTTCAGATAATATTAACTCTTTTTGTTCTTAACCACTTTAAAAGGGTGGGAAGACCTCGATCTTTAGGTTGTTTACCAGGTATTTTAATTATTATTAATGGTGTAATTTTCTTTATAAGAGCACCGCATACAATAGTAAACTATCCGATAGAACAACCAATCTGGTTTGATTTATTAATGACAATTGTTCTTGCATTAATGATGCTTTTAGGGTCAAAACATCCATCAAAATCAAGCAGGGATGAAGAAGAAAAGTAAGGAAGGGCTGTCAGTCTGTTGAATTAACACTCAACAAAAGACAGCCTAAGCTTTTCATGTTAACTCTTAATAAATCTACTCAAGTTATAATACACAGCTAAGGGTAGTCTTTTATAGTGTGATATCATATTTGTATGATTAAACTTACTCCAAATTCTTCATCAGAGTCTTCTAAGTTGTTTGGTTTTAAAGAGTTATTCAAGATAGTAATTAACGCAGTCGTTATTGTTATTATTATTTCAACTGGTGGGGTGCTGTTTATAGCAGGTCATGTAATACCAGGAATTCTCTTTTGTCTCTTATCTTTAGTTGTACTGGTGCCACAAAAATATTTAAAGGTAACTAATTCTATAAAGCTAATTATCATTTGTATCATATATGCAATTCTAGCTACAATGTTTGGAAATAAAATGCCAAAAACAGAAGTAAAGTATGAAAATTATGATTTAAGACAAGAGTTTAATTTAAATCTTCCAACTTCTATATTTATTATGTCGGTGCAAAAGGTAAGTACTAGTGAAAAAGTTAATATAGATAGTAAAGAAGTTACCACTACAGGAAACTTTATTGAAGTTAGAGGTATTGTTAAAAATTCAGGGTCTTCTCCAGCAGTTTTTAAGTTAACTAAACCTATGGAGTTAAAGGATTCACAAAACAGAATTTTCACTTTAAAAGCATCTTCTATTAGTTCTGAGGCCATGCAGCCAAGTGTAGGAAATGAATTTTTGTTTATCTTTGAAACTCCTAAAGATGCTACAGGGTTAATACTAGTAGTTTATGATAAAACTGACACAGCAAAGGCTATTAATCTTAAGAAGTGATAAGTTTCTCAAAGTAAATATCTAATTAATTTCAAGGGTTTTATACTTTGATTTACTTCCTGATATTAGCTTTACACATGATTTTGAAGTTTTGTATTGTTTTGCAATAGCTTTTATTAGTGCCCTATTTGCTTTTCCTTCAAGAGCAGGCTCTCCAACGTAAACATGTGTAATATTGTTAGAATCTTTAGCAATACGTGGTCTTTTAGAGTTTGAATGAACTACTATTTTTATCTTCATATCCCTTTAACCCAGAGATGCATTAATTAAATGCTGATCAACTACATTTTTCTCAATCATCTTTGTCTAGAATAATCATAACTCCTTTGGGAAATTTTCCAACAGGTATAAAGCCTAAAGAAATATGGTTACCCTATAGAGCTTTGACTGATGGTATGTAATATGATAAAATCGCAGTCGTTCGCAAGAACTTTGAAAAGTAATTAACAACTAGGTTACGTTTCACCCTAATTAGATCAGTGAGAAAGGAAGGAAGTTTGACATGAACCATAGGAAATTTTTCCACAATATAAAAAAGAGGAGGATCAAATGAAGTATCTATTTAAATCAATTGTTTTAGCTGTAGTTTTGGCACTTTTATTGCCGAGTGTAGTGTTTGCGGGAAGTTACATTGCAGATGCAGTACAAGCTTTACAAAATGCACCTGTCTACGTAGCTCCCGGTACTGAGGGAACAGACAACGATACTGCTGGCAAACTGCAGATGATGTTGAGAAGTAATGATAACATCGTGCTAATTATGCTACCAGCAGAGGCGGAAGATGGAACGGATATCTACACAATTGCAAGTAGCTTGTCCGAAGAACTGGGAAACCAGTATATTATTGGACTTGCGGTTGGTAGAGAAGTTATAGGATACGCACCAATGTTGCCATCAGGTGTCGCTGCTGATCAGATGAGACGTGCAGACAGTGTCTCTAATGATTCGGTGACGGCTCTTATTACCTTCACACAAAACATCCACATTTGGCAGGCAGAGAATCCGCGACCAACTCCTACACCTCTACCTCAACAATCACAAAAGGCCAGTCGGTCTTGGCTCTTATGGCTTCTAGTTCCTATAGTCATCACTATCACCATTGTCGCCTTTGTTGCAACTCACCGCACGAGGGATAAAGAGAACACTGAAAGAATACACTTTAAAGCTCCCAATCAAGTTAAAGGCCTGTTAGCTTTAATTGCAAAGGAACGTAATCAGGTCAATGATCAAGAACTCAAAAAAATACTGGGTCAAATGTGTTTAGATATTGAGAAGTACTTTGAGTCAGAGAGCAACGATGAGAAAAAGGATTCTCTCTTCTTTAATCAACGCTTGACCGAAGTTAATGAAGTTCTTAAGAAATACATCGATATACAGGAAAACCCACGTTACTACTACGAGCCGGAAGGAGAGTTATCTAAGGGAAAGGATTCCCTTAGTGATTTCTCAAAGTATGTTCTAAACTCAATCAGGCGTGGTAAAACTGCTGACCTGGTTGAATACACAGTAAATACAAAAATACTACAAGCCCAGCGTTTTCGCTAGGGAACAAAAGTAAAAGGAGTACAGAAATGGAACAAAAGAAAAAGTTCGAAGTTATTGAAGTGTCTCCGCAGTTCAAGGCAAAAATTCCACCGGAACCAAAGCCGACACCTGATTTGGTAGAGCTTTCTACTCTCGCAACCAGCCCTGAGAAGCGCAGTCAACTTGTTTGCAAGAAACTGCTAGGTGGTAGGACACTTGACAGGGCAAAAGATGAGGCTTTTGAAGTGTTGCCAAAGATATTGTCTAACACGCAAATACTGGCCCTCTTTGGAAATGATACGCTCGAGGCGGTCAATCAGTTAAATGATCGAATGTTTAAGGAACGCCCCCCAGTAGATATTCCGGAACTTCAATTGGTAATGAAAAATCTCCGCCGTAGGATGCGTAGTATTGGAAAGAAGTATGATCCTAGCGATCCAAGAGCACTCAAACGGTACGAGAAGACTAAAAGCGATATCCTGACTAAGTTTCATATCGTTAAGACCTTTCTTCAGGAGTTTCTGGATGATGTTGGGTCGCTACAGCAGCCATTTGATTGGGCGATTCAGACACTAGGTAGTAAACAATATGAGCTTCTCAAGAACGTAGCCTACTATGATGAGTTCTATAGACTCAATGAGCAGGAGGTGGACAATCTGATCTACAAAATTGGTGTCATGGAAATCATGTGTGACTTGGCAGCCAAAAAAGCCTCTAACATCCCTGTTGGTAACTCTGACATGGGAGATCGTGGTGCTGAAGAGCAAGCCCAAATTCTAGAGATTGTCAATTTGCTAGAAAACAAGATAACCGCATTTAAAGGACGACTCTGGGTTGCCTGGGCTATGGCACCTCAGATTCGTAACATGCGTGCAATCAGTATAGGTTTATCGGCTCGCGTCGATCAAACCATAGGTATTACTATCCCAACCATGAAAGATGTTATTGTTATCTGGCTTACACTAAGTGAGGCTCAGCAGACGGAGCAATTCAACAAGGCTGTGGAGGACACATACAATAACGTTATGACATTGTTTGCTAACGCCGCAAAGGCTGCTGTGCCTATGTTGGCTAATGCTTTGTCTACACCTGCACTTGATCCCCGCACTATAGTGGCA
>JBAQUF010000089.1:0-4523 GCA_049297375.1 Patescibacteria group bacterium | reverse complement strand
ACCTTGGATCGTGTATCGTAACCCTTTTACATCAAAATATTTCAATGAACCATCAGGAAGAACATATGATTTTAAAATGGTTTGGATATATTTTTCTTCACTGCTGTATTTGTTTGGTTTTTCTTCTGCGTTTTATTTTATTTTAAAATCATTTTTCAATAGCTCAAGCACAGTTCTAAAGTTCTTAAAAGGAAATATTGAGGCATCTTCATTTTTATTTCTCGAATTAATTCTTATCCTTTTGTGGCCTGCTGCTATTCCAAGATTATTTGTTTCTGTAATTCCTTTTCTTATTATTTTATTTTCTTTGTCTTTTAAGGAGTATGAAGAAAATAGTGTAAACAATGTTAGTAAAAATAATGTTGGATTTTTAATTCTTCTTTTAGTGTTTTATGTGTTTAGTCAGTTTATTCTCAAGCTTCAGTTCTTAATAGTTATAAAACCTGTTTTTGTTCTAATAATTCTTCTTCAAGCTGTTTCCATTATCTTTATTTATTTTAAAAAATTAAATTTGTTTGTATTAACATGCATTTTATCTACACTTATTTGGTCTTTATCTACAGTTTATCTTCACAAAGATATATACACTGCAATAAAACAAGCATCTTTATATGTAATTGATAACTTAGAAGGCAAAGTAGTTTATAACGATACTACTAGCGTTGCTGAGTGGTATCTTAACTATTCCAAACAAAGAAATGATAAAAATAATACCCTATCTGGTGAATATTTAAGTGCAGGGGAAATAGACAACTTTTCTTACTCATCTTTAGTTAAATACAAAGTCTCTTACATTATCCTTACTAACGAAGATGGTATTAGCTATAAGTCAGGGATTGAAAATCTTAAACATCTGAATTTAATTAAAGATTTTAGGTATAATATCGGAAATAAGCAGTTTTTTGCTAAAGTATTTGAATTTACAGGAGGAAACCTAAAGTGAAATTATCTGTTGTTATACCTTGTTATAACGAAGAGAATACAGTAGAAAAAATAGTAGAATTAGTTAAATCTGTTGATGGTATAGATAAAGAAATAATAATAGTTGATGATGCTTCTAAGGATGGAACTGTGGACATACTTAAAAATATTGAAAGGAAGTATCCTGATATAAAAGTTATATATAAGGAAGTAAACAAAGGTAAAGGAGATACCTTAAGATTAGGATTCCAGCATACAACTGGTGATTATGTAATTATTCAAGATGCAGATCTTGAGTACGATCCTCAAGACTATAAAAAACTTTTAAGAGCTCTTGAAGAAGAAAAGGTAGATGTAATTTATGGATCTAGGTTTTCTGGTAGTTATGAAAAAATGTCTACTCTTCACTACTTTGGAAACAAATTTTTAACTCTTGTTACTAATCTTTTATTTGGAGTAATGCTTACTGATATGGAAACGTGTTATAAGCTGATGCCTGGGGATTTTGTTAGAAAACTTAATATAAAATCGTCTAGGTTTGAGTTTGAGCCTGAAATAACAGCTAAGATACTTAAATCTGGGTTAAAAATAAAAGAAGTTCCCATTTCTTATAAAGGAAGAGCCTTTAGTGAAGGAAAAAAGATAACTTGGAAAGATGGGTTTAATGCTGTTTATTCTCTTATAAAGTTTAAATTTTCTGATTAAGAAAAATCTAAAATATGATTCAGAAAGTTACTAAATTAATTAAAGAAAATATTTTCCTTGTAATTCTTGTAGGATTTATGGCTGTTAATCTCCTTGTAGCTTTAAGGTTAAATGTATTTAGGTATAACAACTTTGACTTTGGAAAATTTGATCAAGGTAATATGACTCAAATGGTTTGGAACACACTGCGTGGAAGAGTTATGTATTTAACAGATTATTTTGGGTCAAATGTTCCTAGATGGTCAATGAGTCATGTAGATCCAATTCTTTTATTGTTTGTTCCTGTGTTTGCAATATTTCCTCATCCAATGACGTTAGCATATGCTCAACTTGTACTAGTGATTTTGTCTGCACTTCTTATCTTTGAAATTGCAAGAACTGAGCTAAAGTCAAAGCTAGCTGCTTGTCTTTTTAGCTTTGCATATCTTTTATATCCATCAATGGGTTTTATTAATGGGACGATGGGTTTTCATGGAGTAACTGCTGCAGTTCCATTCTTTTTAGGTGCATTTTACTTATTTGAAAGAATGTATAAAGAAAATAATTTTTCTACTAAGAAAATTGTTCTTTTCTGGGTGTTGTTGGTAATAACAATGGCAGGTAAAGAACAAGTTCCTTTATACATAATAATGTGGGGGTTGTTTATTCTTCTCTTTAGAACAAATGCAGGCGAGGGAGTTGCATTAAAGTTTAAGTTAACTAAAGAATGGTTAAATAGTTTCTTGAAGATAAAACCAGCTAGGATTGGTTTAAGCATGGTTGTTGTTGGTATAGTTTGGTTTTCAATTGCATTTTTTGTAATAATACCAAAGTATGCACCTCTTAGAACTGAAAGTTACAAGAAATTTGTAGAATCCATTAACATTACGTTTGTTAGCAATAGTGATGTGACTCTTCCTAATTACTTTTTGAGCAGATATGGAGAGTTCGGTTCAACTTATAAAGAAGTGGTTATTAATATGCTTCTTAATCATAGAAAGGCAATAAAAGTTTTCTTAAGCGGTGATAGGATTGAGAATCTTAATAGAACATTTGCTCCTGTTTCTTATCTTCCTTTAGCTAATCCGTTTATGCTTTTAATTTCAGCTCCTGATTTTGCAATTAACTATATGACTACATCAGAAGGTTTGGGAACCGAGGACATTGAAAATCATAGAATATCTATGATTATTCCTATCCTTTTTGTTTCAAGCATATATGCTGTGTCTTTTCTTGCGAGTTTGTTTAAGGAAATATTTCCAAAGTATAAAAGTGCAAACATGGTTGTTATTGCAGTTCTTTCTGGGTCAGTATTGTTTTCATGTTTAAAAACTTCATCTGACTATAACAATCCCATGTATTTGTGGTTTAACCAGGCTATAAAGAAGAGAGTATTTGCTAAATACGACCAAGAGTTAATAAAAAATTCAGATCTTAAAATAGGCACTGTTGTTAAACTTCCAGATTTAGATGTTAAAGACTATGCTTGTGCTAAGGCAATTGTTGAAATGATCCCTGATGGAGCTTCTGTTTCTGGTCCAGACAACTTAGGAACTCAACTAAGTATGAGGGAAACTTATGCAATATATCCATCTCTATGGAATTCAGCAGACTATGTTATTGTAGATGTTTTATCAAGAAAGCTTTTAGCTATACTTCAATTGAATACAAATATTGTTAGAGATGTAACTAAGAATGTAATTGCGAATAAGAATTATAAGTTAATTCTTGGGTGTGGTAACTTGTTTTTGTTTCAAAAAGGAGAACCTCAAGATAAGTTAGAGCCCTATCCAATACAAGAGAGGTACACTTATGATGAAAAGTTTAGCTTTGAATTTACAGACACTTTAAGAGTTGTTGATTTTAAACTTCCTTCCAAAGTTAAAAGAGGAGTCCCTGATAAAAATACAATTGTATACCAAAGATCTGGGAATGGAGCTCTTGATGGTTTTGTTCTTTATATGACTTATGTTAATAAGGATGATCAAAGTATTTATCAAGTGGCTAATCTCCCTTCGTTTGCAATTAATAGACCAGCAGATTGGACCAAGGAAAGGTACTATATAGAAAATGTGGATGTAGCACTTCCTTCTTATTTAAAACCTGGAAATTACCAAGTTTTCATTAGTTTGTCAGATAAGATTAAATATAGAAGTTTATACTTAGGCGATTTGATTGTTGAGTAAGGAAAAGAAAGAAAATATGAAAGACTTAGGAAAATGGCAAGTAGTTAGTATGATAGCTCAAGGTTTGGCTATGCTTTCTGGTATGATCCAAACCTTTGTAATAATTAGAATTCTTAGTGTTGGAGAATGGGGTATTGTCCAATTGGCAATATCTATTGGTGGGGCTTTAGGAATATATCAGCATTTAGGTTTAGTATCAGCAAGTACTAGGGAAATATCTTCTGTAGAAAAGAAAGAAGATATATTTAAGATTTTTGTTACATCTACTGTAATTAGATACTGTATAACTTTACCTCTTGCAATAGGCCTTTTCTTTTATTCAAAGTCTCTTGCAGTTAATCTTTACCACAATGAAAGCTTAATTATTCCACTAAAGATATATGCATTGTCTTTGGTATTTCAAGGTGTTCAAGGAATACTTAACTCCGTTATTTCTGGAATGCAAAGATTTAAAGCATTGTTTATTTATCAAGTTGTAATTTCTTATGTAAGTATTCTTCTATACATCCCACTTGTTCATTTCTTTAGAATTAATGGATACTTTTATGCTTTCTTCTTGTTTAATGTTATATCTTCTATTGTTTTATCTATCATGGCTTTCAAACCTTTAAGAGGAAAGCTTCTTTTACCCTCAAAGGAAGATTTTGTTAGATTATTTAAGGAAATATTTTCAATCAGCATTGCTATATATGTTGTTAAAATTTTATATACAAATTGGGAAAAGCTCGGGAG
>JBAQUF010000088.1:0-9285 GCA_049297375.1 Patescibacteria group bacterium | reverse complement strand
CTGTACTTGGATCTCTTCTTATTGATAAGGATTCTATTGTTAAAGTAGTAGAATTCTTAAAACCTAAGCATTTCTATAAAACAGCCCATGAAAAGATATATGAAGCCATTCTAATTCTTTATGAGAAGAGAGAGCCTGCTGATCTTATTACAGTTCCAAACCAATTAAAAAAGATGAAGGAGTTAGATAATGTTGGTGGCGTGTCCTATCTTACGGAACTTGTTAACTCTGTACCTACATCAGCTAATATAGAAGCTTATGCACACTTGATTCAAAGTGATGCAATTAAGAGATTTTTAATAACTATAGCTTCTCAAATAGGAGAATTAGCTTTTGATGAAAGTGAGGTTGAAAACCTTCTTGATAGATCCGAGCAACTAATATACTCAGTTTCTCAGGATATTGCTTACCAAGATTTTGTTCCTATAAAAGACACTCTTGAAGTTACATTTGAAAGACTTGATGAGCTTTCTAAGAAGAAGGGTGCATTAAGAGGAGTTCCTTCTGGGATAAAAGGATTAGATAAGATGCTTTCTGGGTTACAGAAAGAAAATCTTTGTGTTATTGCTGCAAGACCTTCCGTTGGAAAAACATCCCTCGCTTTAAATATTGCTCAATATGCTGCTGTTACTGGAGGATTTGGTATAGCTTTCTTTTCTCTTGAAATGGGTAGGGAAATGCTTGTTGATAGATTAATTTCATCTCAAGCTGGTATTGATAACTGGAAGATATCTACAGGAAATCTTGATGAAGAAGACTTTGAAAAGTATGGAGTTGCTGCAGGGGAGCTTGCTGAGGCATCTATATTTATTGATGATACCGCAGGTATATCAGTTATGGAAATGAGAACAAAAGCAAGGAGGTTAATGCTTGAGAATAAGATTGATTTAATAATTGTTGACTATATGCAACTTGTTAAAGCTCCTCAAGCAGAAAGCAGAGTTCAAGAAGTTTCAAAGATTTCACAAGGATTAAAGAACTTAGCTAGGGAATTAAAAGTTCCTGTTCTTGCTGTATCACAGTTGTCTAGAGCTGTAGAACAAAGAGGAGGAGATAAAAAACCTCAACTTTCAGACTTAAGAGACTCTGGATCTATTGAGCAGGATGCAGATATTGTTATGTTTTTATATAGACCTGATGAAGAAGATAAAACAAACGCTAAGCTTATTGTTGCAAAGCATAGAAATGGTCCAACAGGAGAGCTTGATTTGTTCTTTAGAACTGAATTTACTAAGTTCTATGAAGTAGAGCAGAAGAGAGAATAATTTTCCCTTCCCCTTTAATACAATTTATGTTTGAGTGTGCTAGCGTAATGTGATAGCATTCGCTTGAAAAAAGGAAAAGGAAGGAGAGTAAATGAATACAAAAAGAATTTGCCTTTATGCTGGGAGCTTTGATCCGCCAACAAATGGTCATGCATGGATGATAAGATCAGCATCAAATTTGTTTGACAAGCTGTATGTTGCTGTAGGAGTAAATCCTGATAAGAAGTCTACTGGGTTATTCACAATAGCTGAAAGAGAACAGATGCTTGGTGAAATAGTTGTGAGCTTAAGTAATGTTTCAGCTATATCTTTTGTTGGTGAGTACCAAGTTAGTTTTGCACATTCACTGGGAGCGAATTATTTATTAAGAGGAATTAGGAATGTGAATGATTATGTGTTGGAACATACAATGAGAGATGCCAATGCTGATATTTGTTGTGATATAGAAACAGTTTTTCTAATACCACCTTCTCATTTAACTAAGGTAAGTTCAAGCTTTGTTAGGGGATTGGTGGGGTTTGAAGGGTTGGGAGACTACTGTATCCAAGTATGTTCCTGTATGTGTTCTTAAGATGCTAAAGGAGAAACATGAGTTGGGAAAACTGTAAATACGTTCAAGATAAGTATTATAAATTGTGGTGTGTCTTAGAATCTGTATCATGATGTAGAAGATACCGAACTCAAGAGTGCTGAATTTATGAAGGGAGAAGCTGAGAAATATGGTTGGTCAAAAGACATTGTAGAGGAAGCCTACAGTTTGATCCTGGAGACAGCACACAAGGGTTATGATTCTAGCCTTGGTATAGACAGTCAGTTGATTACTGACATCGATTTGTCTTCTTTGGGTGGAAGCTGGGCATTCTTTTTAAGTAATTGGCAAAAAGTTAGGGATGAATGGAAACACATTCCTATGGACACCTTTATTGAAAAGAGATTGGAGATCTTAGAGTCCTTTTTAAATAGACCAGGAGGTATATTTAGGACTAGCTACTTTCGTAATCTCTATGAAGCCCAAGCTGGTGAAAATATTAGGAGAGCGCGAAGATTTTTTGGAGCCGGATAATTTTATGTCCGGCTTTATTTAATGTTAAAATAGCAATGATCTATGTTCTTTATGCCGTGGTGGCGGAATGGCATACGCGAAGGTCTCAAAAACCTTTGAGCTTTTAGCTCGTGTGGGTTCAACTCCCACCCACGGCACCAACTAATCCATTTTTGACTTTTTATTGTTATAGTAATAAAATTTCTTCAAAACAAGGAAAGGATGAGGAGATGAAAAGAGACTTGTGTGGCAGAATAATTGGTAGTGTTATTGGTATATTGTTTATTGTTACTGTTTTGTTTTTGTGCAAAGTAAACATAAAGGAAATATCGTTACTTTGGGTTATACTTTATACCGTTTGCTTGTTACTGCTTTACGTTCAAAAAGATTTAGCTATTAGTATCATCTTTGGGTTTGAGCGTAAAGATTCGCGAGCTCTCTGTGGTTTTTTACTGTCCGTTTTTCCTCCAATTGCACTGTTGTTAGAGGTTTTCTTTTCTATGAAAAGAGTTGTTGAAGAAGCAAGTGATAGCTACGAGAGCGACAATGTGGCTTGCACAGGTAGAGAAAACGGAAGTGAGGATTAAATTATTTGCCAGCCGGGATTATTAACTTTCCCGGCTTTTTGTTTATAAATAAACTAAAAGTGATAGAATAACTCATTATGATAGTTACGGATTTAAAAAATGGAACAATATTTAAAGATGGGGGACATCCTTTTCTTGTTTTAAAATATCAACACATAAAAGTAAGTAGAGGTAGTGCTCAGGTAAAAGTTAAAGCTAAGAATATTATAACTGGACAAGTGTTGGAAAAGACATGGCAGTCTGGTGCAAACGTTGAAGGTGCATACGTAGAGAATAAAAATACTCAGTACTTATACAAGGACAACGGAGGTTATGTATTCATGGATCCTGTAACTTATGATCAGTTTCTAATATCAACCGATGTAATTGGGGATTCTGCTAAATTCTTAAAAGAAGGTGAAAGCTTAATTGTTAAATACTTTGAGGGGCAGCCATACAGTGTAGATCTACCAATATCCATGGTATTTGAAATAAAATATACGGAACCAGGATTTAAAGGAAATACTGTTACTAATGTTTATAAAGATGCAGAACTTGATAATGGAACAAAGGTGAAGGTTCCTATGTTTGTTAAGATAGGGGATAAGATAAAGGTAGACACAAGAACTGGGGAATATGTATCAAAAGCATAAGGTACAGTGGTAGTATAAATATATAAATATGCTTCCGGAATTTATAAACATTGGATTCAAACCAGTAAGCTCAATACTCCTAGTATTTCTCACAGGGATCACTTGTTGGTGCTTTGTTCTTTGGTTTGAAGCTAAAAAAGATGGTTTTAACTCAGAAAAGTTTTTTGATTTAATATTTTTATCGATTATTTCATCTGGTTTGGTTTATTATGGCTTAAGATCCCTGATGAAATGGTTGGAGATATATCATCCTTCAAATCTACTTTTAGTTCCAAACAAAGAAGCATTCGTAAGCGTTGCTGTTTTTCTAATGTCCCTTGCTCCTATACTAATCCTCTCAAAGAAGTGGAAATGGTCTGTATTTAGAATAGTAGATATGTATGCCATGGCAACAAGTCTTCTTCTAATGTTTTTAAGTCTTGGAAAGTTTTTAGTTTACTCTCAAAAAGAATATCTTTACTTGTTCTTATTACTTTTGTTTTTATACCTTTTTGTAATGAGATATAGAGGTTACAAATTCCTATCTGGAATGGTTTTTTCTGTGTTTTTGTTGTTTATTGTTTTGTTCCTTCTTCTATTCTTCAGAAAAAGTGGGTATTTACTCTTTAGTGTTCTTTTGGTTACAATAAGTATGTTCAATTTGTATTTGAGAGGTAAAAAAACTATGAATAAATCAATAATACCGGAACAATTTACTGAAGGGTTAAAAAAGAAGTTAATGTCAAGGGAGAAAAGTCTTGAGAATGAGCAACAAGCTTTAATAAAAGAAGATCCGTACTTACAGCATGGCAGAGATGTAGATAATGCGGAGGTTATGGATGAAGTTTTGGAAGATACTGGAAAGACTGTTTCTGATGCTAGACTTGGAATTGTTAAGTCTATGAAGATTCAAATTAGAAAGGCGCTAGCTGCTATTAAACTTGGAAGATACGGAAAATGTGAAGTATGTGGTAAACCAATAGATAAAGCAAGATTAGAGGCTTACCCAGAAGCTACAACATGTATAGAATGTGCTACTAATGTTTCACAAGAAGAAGATGTTAAAGAAGACGAAATACTTGAGAAACAGTTAGGGGAGTAATGCGTGTTTATAAATGTTAATAACTGCAGGTTTCTCTTATCAGACTACCTGAATCTTAATCAGTTTGTTCTTTCGTCTTTGTTTGTTCTTTTAGTCTTTTCTTATTTCTATACTAAAAACTTCAAGAGGGAACTCTTAGGTAACATTGGTTTTGGACTTATTATCATAGGTGGGATGATGAATCTTTCTCAATGGTCCAAATATGGATGCGTACATGATTTTATTAACTTCTTTGGTCTTTTCTTCTTTAACTGTTATGATCTTATGATTACAGTTGGAATTATTTTAGTTGCTATAACAATATGGAAAAAGAAATAGAAAAAATATATGAAGACGAGAATATTCTTGTTTTAAATAAACCATCCGGATTAGTGGTAAATAGATCCAATACAAACACGGGAGAAACTTTACAGGATATTTTAGAAAGAGATTTTCTTCCTGATGTGATGAATGCAGATGATGAGGAGTATAAAAGTAGATCTGGCTTGGTTCATAGATTGGATAAAGACACATCCGGAGTAATAGTTGTTGCTAAAAACGTTGATTCCTTCTACTTTCTTCAGAAACAGTTTAAAGAAAGGAACGTATACAAGGAGTATGTAGCTTTAGTGAGGGGTAGGGTAGATGATGAAGAAATAGAAGTAAATGCTTCATTAGCAAGAAATCCAAACAGTCCTTTAAAGTACGCTGTTGTGTCAGATGGAAAGCCTGCATTAACTAGGATAAACAAGATAAGGAATGTAAATATTGAAGGGAATGATTATACTTTGTTAAAGATTGTTCCAAAAACTGGCAGAACTCATCAAATTAGAGTGCATTTGTCTGCAATTGGGCATAGCATTGTATGCGATAAAATTTATTGTGCAAATAATTTACTCGAAGTGGACTCAAAGACCTTTAGAAGGCTAATGCTTCATGCGAAGATACTGGGATTTTCTAACCCAAAAACACTAAAATTTCAGCGTTTTGAAGCTCCCTTGCCAATAGACTTCCAATTATAATATGATATATTAGTAAATATCATGAAAAGGAAGCCTGCCCGAAGGAAATCTAAAAAAACTATTGTTACTCGTTCTGTGAAAAAGAATATCCAAAGAATGGTAATTGTTTCTGTTCTTTTTACTCTATCTCTGGTCTTTCTTTTCTCATATAGTTTCTATAAGTATCTCAATCAGAACTTTGCATCTGCCTTGTCACCCTCAAGCCACTCTATAATTGATGATACAATTCCCACACTTTCCTACATTGTAGTTGAGGATTTAGATTCTGATCCAATTATCGTAAAGAAAGTTAATTTCATACTATTTGATAAGGTAAACAACAAAGTCTCTATATATAACATTTCTGTAAATGTTGACTACGAAATACCAGGTAAGTATGGTAGAGATGAGTTTTCAAAATTATTTGCCTTGGGAGCAATGAATTCGGATAATCCACTGGAATCGGGCTCTAAAATTGTTAACAGATCCATATTTAAGCTGTTTGGTTTCAAAGTGGATAAGTTTGTCCTGACAGATTTTACACATGAAAGTTTCTTTGACAGACTTTGGAGAGAAGGAGGCTTTGCTAGTCTTGCCAGCTTAAAGAATGTATACAGCTTGGAAGGATCTCTTAAAACGGATATGAATTTGAGAGAGTTTAATGATCTTTTATCGTTTATACGTTCTCTTCCGCAAGATAGAATAATAGAAGAAACAGCTGTTCTAAGAAGCTTTTCTAATAATCAAGTCTTTGATGAACAAGTGAGGGAAATTACATATGATTCTATTATCTCAAGAGAAGGAAAAAATATTGCTGTACTAAATGGTACCGACTACAACGGACTAGCTTCTTTTGGATCAAGGGTAATATCTAATATAGGGGGCAGGGTGGTAGCTGTCACTAATACAGAAAACTCCTACGATAGGAGTGTAATTATTGCAGATGATGTAGATTCCGAGACAGCGTTGTTCTTATCAAGGGTATTTATGATTCCAGATGTGATTCAAAAGGACAAAGCCCGTAGCTATCCTGAAAATGAAATTGATAGGTCAGATGTAATTGTAATATTTGGATTTGACACAGTAGGTGACTTGTACTAGAATACAACATAGTACTCTCTCCTTTCTATCCCCCGTCCCAAATTAGGGCGGGGGTAATTTGATTGTATATGGGCTTTAGGTAAAGTAAATAAGGCCTGTGGATTAAGGAAGTACTTAAATTAAGGAGGGAAGTTTAATATGATTTTAAATCAAATTTTGATACTTTTGGTAGCAATTAGCCTGATTGTTATTGGCGTTATTCTACGTCTTAAAAAATCCAAGAAATCCAAGAAAACATCATCTGATAGCATAGAAATAATGGAGATACAGCTTAGCAAGAATGAGGAAATCTCAAGGGATATTACTGCATCTTCGTTAAGTGCAGAAAATATGTTTTCGGCATTGCATGGCCTTTTGAAGGGAGAACCAGAACTTCAGGAATATGTGTCTTTTGAAATGGTTTCATCAGGAGACAGGGGAATAAGATTCTATGCCGCTGTTCCTTCTTCTATTATTAAATTTGTTGAAAGTCAAATTTACGCTCAATACCCTTCTGCTAATATAAATTTAGTATCTGACTATACAGGTGCTATAAATCCAAGTCATACAACTTATAAAGTAGCTTCATTATCTTTTTCTAGAGGTAATTTTTATCCAATTAAAAGCTTTAGAGACTTTGAAATAGATCCTATATCTTCTATTACATCTGCAGTATCAAACCTTGTTAAGGGAGAGGAAGTTTGGCTTCAAGTTCTTACTAGACCAATTCCCGATAGATGGCAGCAAGAAGGGTTTGATTACGTAAATAAAGTTAGAGAAGGTAATGATCCTTCAAAGAATAAAACGATATTTAGAGTTCTTGGAGATGTATTTAAAAAGGAAATAACAGCAATAGTTTCTGGAGTATTCATTGGCCTTTTTAGTAACGCCAACAGTCAAGAACAGTATGGGAGCAAACCATCAACACCTATTGTTAGAATAAGTGCAGCTAAAGAAACGGAGCTTAGAGCCATTGAAAATAAGCTATCTAGAATGGGATTTGAAACAGTAATTAGAATTGTATCTTCAGCTCCTCTTGAGGAAAGAGTAAGTGCTAATTTAAGAGGTATGGTTGCTTCCTTTGTTCAATTCTCTGGAACCAGTATAAATAGCTTCATAGAAAAGGACGAGGATAATAAGGAAAAAGCATTAGACAACTATAAGAAAAGAGAATTTGACCCAGATAGGGCTATTATTTTAAATACAGAAGAACTTGCTACATTCTTCCATTTCCCACTTGCTCATATAGATACTCCAAATATATCTTGGACTTACTCAAGAAAGTCTGAGCCTCCAACAAATCTTCCCACCCAAAACTGTGTTTACATTGGTGAGACATTGTACAGGAATAAAGCAGTTAAGTTTGGAATAAAAAATGATGATGATAGGCTTAGGCACTTGTATGTAATAGGAAAGTCAGGAACTGGAAAATCTTCTTTGTTTGTTTCTATGTTGTCTCAGGATATTGCAAATGGTGCTGGGGTTGCTGTTCTTGATCCTCATGGCGAAACAATAGAAAGAGTAATGGAAAGAATCCCTGATAATAGAGTTGAAGATGTAATTTACTTTGACCCGTCAGACACAGAAAGACCTATTGGTTTAAATCTGCTTGAAATTGATGATCCTTCTCAAAAGAACTTAATGGCATCGGCTCTTGTTTCTGCAATAAAACAACATTTTGATTTTTCTTGGGGGCCTAGACTTGAATATTTACTCAACTATTGTGTATTGACTCTTCTTGAGGTTCCAGGAACAACTATGCTTGGTATTACTCGTCTTCTTGAAGATCAGAATTACTTAAACTACATTCTTCACTTTGTAAAAGATCCTTTAGTGCAAAAATTTTGGCAAGAAGAATTTAAACAAATGAAAGGAAATCAAAAGTTAGTTACTGAAGCAATTTCTCCTATTCAAAACAAGGTAAATAGGTTTTTAGCTTCTACAACTATTAGAAATATATTGGGGCAGAGAAATTCCACAGTTGATATTTGGGATGCTATGAACTCTGGAAAGATTATCTTTATGAACCTTGCTAAAGGAAAGATAGGTAGTGACAATGCAAACCTACTTGGAGCTCTTTTAGTGTCTAGAATTCAGTTCTATGCTCTTCAAAGGGCTAAAATACCCTCTGATCAGAGAAGACCCTTCTATCTTTATGTTGATGAATTCCAGAATTTTGCTACCGGAAGCTTTGAGGAAATTTTATCTGAGTCAAGGAAGTATAAGCTAGGTTTACATCTGACACATCAGTTTACAGGACAGCTTCCTGAAGATTTGTTGAAAGCTGTGTATGGAAACGTTGGAACTATTATGACATTTTCTTTAGGTGCTCCTGATGCCAAGGAATTAGCAAAGGAATTTGCCCCATACTTTACAGAGGAAGACATTATATCTCTTGAAAGATTCCAAGTTTACACAAAGCTTATGATAGATGGAATGACGTCTCATCCATTTTCTGCAGGGATACTTCTTCCATGGGCAGATGATTTTATTGTTCCCAAGACAAACAATAAAGAAAAAATATTAACAAGAAGTAGAGATAAATACGGTGTTCCAAGAGAAAAGATTGAAGATAAGGTAAACAAGTGGCTGACTACAAGATTTGACAAAGGTATGGC
>JBAQUF010000087.1:0-2437 GCA_049297375.1 Patescibacteria group bacterium | reverse complement strand
CAAAGAATAGCAACAGGACCTTTATATCCTTGTTTTCTTAATCTTATTAAGTTGTATCCTATTGCTGGAGCTACATTCCTTAATGCTGGTTCTCCAACTATATTCTTTCTTGGTATTTTAGGAAAATATTTTCTAACTAGCGGTACATATGTATTTAATGTACTTATATAAATGTTCTCATTTCCAAAGCTTTTTACTCTTCTAACAGCTAGTTCAATAGTAGATTTACCATTAAACATTTTAATAAATTGTTTAGGGAATGATTTACGAGATAAAGGCCAAAGTCTAGTTCCTACACCGCCTGCAAAGATTATGATCTTCATACCTTATTTTATCATTTTTGATATATTCACATGGTAAAATCTATGTATCTTGGAGGGATCGCATAGTGGTCTAGTGCGCAGTCCTGGAAAGACTGTATAGAAGTAATTCTATCGGGGGTTCGAATCCCCCTCCCTCCGCCAGATAACAAAATGTTGTAACTACAATATTTTGTAGTTCCAATCCCACAACTGTATACTTCATATATGAAAGTTACTTTAGCCATTCCAAACTACAATGGGTTAGAAAATCTAAAAATATTGTTACCTAGAATTGCAAAAGAGGGTTTTGATGAGATTATTGTTATTGATGATAAGTCCACAGATGAAAGTATCTCCTTTCTAAAATCCATCTCAGATATCTATGTAATCCAGGGGGATAAGAACATAGGCCCCGCCGGTAATAGAAATCGAGTTTTAGGAAAAGCAACAGGAGATTTGGTAGTTTTCTTAGATGCAGATATGGAGTTAATAACTAAGGATGTTGTTCAAAAGTTAAATGAATTATTTAGCGATTCTTCTAAAGCATTAGTTGGTGGTTTGATTCTAACTCTAAAGAATGAACCTATGTGGTGGAATTATGGTTATGAACTGAATCCTGTAAGAGATGCGAAGGCCGCTGTGGCTCATGAACTTGCCTTTAAGTTTTGGGAGAATTCTGAAGTTATGGAATACATCAAGAACACCTATAAGGAGATAACTAGAAACTTTGAGATTACTTTCGAAAAGCCTGCAGAAATGGAAGTTGATTGGGTTTCAGAAGCAAATCTTTGTATTAGAAGAAAGGTATTTGAAGAGGTTGGAGGGTTTGATAACAAGATGCGTTACCACGCTGATCAGGATTTATGTAAACGTGTAAGAGATCGCGGATATAAGGTCTATTTTAGTTCGTTGATTACTACTAAACATATGGAGATTGATACGTTTGGGACTAACAGGACAAAATTTTATCTTGAAAGTCTTTATTATTACTATAAAAAACATTGGGGGATGAGCAAAAGAATATTTGATAAGTTATACTTCAGCCCCAAACAAGAATAGTTGTTGTTACCTCAGGTGTGCTTGATAAAGTGCCATTTCTCCAGCAACAGATAAATTAGGGGAACCCACTTGAGTAAGAGACAAGTGGTTTTTATTGTATGGCTTTAACATATTTGTATTGTAACGAAGAGATACTCAAACTGCTGAATTAATTTACGCACAACCGGTGTCTGTTTATTGTTGATCAATTTTATTAATGTTAAACTTTTACTATGAAAGGTATAACAGGTAATAAAAAATTTCGTTTAATCTTAATAGTTGTACTCATTTTAATTGCTTCCTATATTTTGTATTCAATTTGGTAAAAACATATGGCTATTCCAAAACTAAAAATATTTGAAAATGCTACTGAAGGAAAAAAGAAAACATTTAAACCCATACTTATGGGAGTAATAGCTCTTTTATTAGCAGCCTTTGGACTTGAAGCAACAAATAATGATTGGGATTTAGGAAAACTTCTTTCTGGATCTTCTCTTTCTGAAGCTAAGGTTATGAGAGATAAAGAAGGAAATGTAGTTACTAGCGGTGGAAAGTATACGGATGAATACAACTGTGATGATTTCACTACCCAAGATCAAGCACAGAAGTTCTTTAAAAATGCAGGAGGTCCAAGCATAGACACTAATCGCCTTGATGGTGATAATGATGGTGTTGCTTGTGAATCTCTCCCTAAAGGCAAGTAGGTTTTTCTTTAATACTAAATAGTTGTTGCTAACGAGCTTTTTTCCTTACCGAGATGGAATATATTCCTTTGCTTCATTTAACCCTGTAGTGTATAATATGGGAAAACTAAACAAAGGGAGAGAAGAAATGAATATCTGGGTTTTGGTAGCATCTATTTTCCTTCTATCAATAAGCTGGTGGTTTACGTTTTTCCAGCTTAGTGAGTTGAAGAAGAAATTCAAGATACTACAGGAAAGATTAGCTAAGAGGGATGGGGTGTTTGGGACTTTGATTTATGAAGGATCATTCAAGACCTTTAAAAAAAGTCCCCTTATGCGCAACATTGTTATACGAAGTTCAAACAACTTTCCTGATCTTCTAACTGGATATCTAATGTTTCAGAATTGTGGTGG
>JBAQUF010000086.1:0-7581 GCA_049297375.1 Patescibacteria group bacterium | reverse complement strand
AGTTAGACTTCTTGTTGGTGGAAATAAATACGATAAATCTTTTCCTCTTATTGCCCCGATGGTTTTTGCTTTTATTATTTATTCTTTTATTAACATAATAAGCTCAAGTGTTTTAATACCAGCTAAGATGGCAAAGAGTATGGTAGGAAGCTATGCATTTTTAATATTAGGTTCAGTTTTATGTTTCTTTGGACTTTATAAATTTGTAGAGCTTCTTCCTGCTGTCTCTTGGTCGATGACACTTGGAAGTATACT
Source organism: Patescibacteria group bacterium (assembly GCA_049297375.1). GTDB lineage: Bacteria > Patescibacteriota > WWE3 > UBA101185 > UBA10185 > JAAZNV01. The sequence goes on along the minus strand of JBAQUF010000086.1, from coordinate 7,326 downwards.
GTGCCTTGGCTTTATGGTTTATTGGATTAAAAAGAAAATGGATTTTAGTTTTTTTAACATTGACCACATGGTTATTCTTCTACAAGGATTTTTCATTGCGTGGCTTTGTAACGTTGATAGTTTTTGGTTTAAAGTTGTAGCTTTTGTTCCTTTTGCAGCACTCCTTTTGTGGTCTTTATTTGTGTCAGGATTATTAACAAAAGCAGATATATCAACTGTGTTTAATAAGTTCAAAGACCTTTCTCCTAAGAAGTTACTTTCAAAGAAACAAGTGAGGTGAAACATGAAAGAAAAACTTAAAACATTACTAAAAATAACAGTTAGTATTGCCTTAATTTCTTATCTTGTTCTTACTAAAGTAGATAAGAATGAGTTAATTAAAAACTTTAAGCTTTTGAATTGGAGATTTATTCCTTTAATTTTTCTTCTTATCGTTTCTCATTATGTAGTTAGTTCTTTTAGGTGGAAATCTCTTCTTATCCATGATGAAGCAAAAGATGTATCTCCTTTGTATCTTTTTAATCTCTACTTTATAGGAGCATTTTTTAACAACTTTATGCCTACTAGTGTTGGTGGCGATGTTTACAAAGTGTATAAACTTTCAAAAAAGATTAACAACTCTGCAATAGGATTTTCATCTGTATTTACGGAAAGATTCACGGGCATTGCTATGCTTGCCTTAATTGCATTGTTAAGTTTATCTAAAAACTTAGGGTTTGGGGTTTTAGTTCTTATTCTTTGGCTTATAATGGGAATTTACTTAGGTTTGTATATCTTAAGGCTTCTAAGCAAGACTAAATTTAAGTTTTTTGGAAAGATTTACAATGCTCTTGTGATATACAAGAACTATCCAAAGGTGTTGATTATAGCAATGTTTTCTTCTGTTATTGTTCAGGTTCTTTCTATTCTTACTCAATACTTTACATTTATGGCTATTGGGGTAAAACTTCCAGTTTTTTATTCATTCTTAGCATTTCCTATAATTACGCTGGCAGGGTTTTTTATTCCTTCACTTAATGGATATGGGGTTCAAGATGCTTTGTATATGAGTATGTTTTCTCTTGTAGGTGTCCCTACAGATACTGCTTTTTCTGCTTCTATTATTTACCACTTATCAAGACTTGGTGTGAGTTTGATTGGAGGAGTTTTATATGCTCTTGGTAAAGATGCGTAACGCATTTTCTTTTTTTGGAAAAGCTGAAGAAAACAGGTTATCAAGGTATGTACTTTTATTGGTTTTTGTGTTGTTGTTTTTTGCAACAAGAGTTCCTTACTTATCCAAAGATACAATAAACCCAGATGGTGTTAACTGGCATTATAGATCTCAACAGTTTGTTGTTGGTCTAAAGTTTTTTCAATTTGAAAAGACATACCAACATTATCACCCTGGGGTTACCTTAATGTGGGTTACAGGTGTTCCAATTGAAATATTTAAACAAGTAACAAATATAAAGGACTACAATTTATATAATTTTGAATCGTTTGATTTTGTTGCTAAGTTTTCTTTAGTTGTTGTTCAACTTATTCTTTCCCTACTAATAATTTATGTTCTTTCTAAAATAGTAGGTTTTAGTAAATCTTACTTAACAGTTCTTTTCTTTTCCTTGGAACCTTTCTTTGTTGGTAATTCTCGTTTGTATCATATGGATGCACTGCTATCTCTTCTTTTATTTCTAGCAATAATCTTTTCATTTCTTAATCTTAAGAAAACATCTGTAGGAATGTCTTTGCTTTCTGGACTATTTCTTGCTTTGTCATTTCTTACTAAAAGTGTTTCCATAGGAGCTGTTCTTTTTGTAGTTTTTTATTCATTAGCTTACTTTATTTCTTCAAAACAATACAAAAGAATATTCCCTTATGCTGGTTACACCCTACTCTTCTTTGTTTTGTTTACCTTTATGTTCTTTCCAGCTCTTTGGAAAAATCCTGTTTATTATCTTTCTTTAATATTTAAAGAAGCAGCTAGAGTAGGTATAAGAAAAGGTCATGGGCAGGTTGTATTTGGAGAGTACACAAGGGATCCTGGATTTTGGTTCTATCCTTTGGTTCTTCTTGTTAAGACAAGTCCATTTGTGATTATTGGGTGTGTACTAACTGTAATCTCATCTATTAAAGGGCTCGTTATAGGTGTAAAAGAAAATATTAGGAATGGTGTTAAAAATATATTTGGAAGTGTTAATAAAAAGTATCTGAATTTTGGTTTATACATTCTTGTTTTTTACCTTGGGTATATTTTTAGTATGGCATTTCCAACAAAGAAAATAGACAGATACATGATAGTTGTATATCCATTTATGGCATACCTTGCTGTTGTTGGGTACAAAAGAGTATTTACAAGTTTAAAAAGCGAGACAGGAAAGTTTATATTTGGGTTCACAATGTTTTTGTTATCTGTAACATTTTGGGTTGTTCCTCTTATTAAGATTTACCCATACTACTTTACTTACACCAGCCCTCTATTTATAAACTCACAAATTGCAAACAAAATAGTTGCTCAAAAGCCTTTTGGAATTGGAATACATAATCTTAAGGATTTTATTGTTAAAAAATATGGCAACTCAAAGAATCTTATGACTCCAAAGATAGCATTTATTGATACAAAACCAATGAAAGCTATTTATCCAAACTCGAAAGCATTTGATGTAAGAGTATCAGGTCCTGGACAGTATGATCTTTTAGTCTTGGGTGTAAATGAAGATATTCCTGAGGATATAAAAGATAGCAAATATACATTTGAAAAGGATTCTTCCATATGGATTAATGGCCTTGAGTATTGGAGGATATATGTTAAAAAAGAAAAATAAGATAATACTTTTAATAATTTTACTTTGTGCATTAGCTTTAAGATTGACTGGAATTACTCATGGTTTTCCTTTTATATTTCATCCAGATGAACCAACTATTGTTAGATCCGCATTAGGAATAAGATTCAACTTAAATCCTAAGCATTTTGATTGGCCCCATTTGTATATTTATTTCAACTATTTTTTTTACATGATATTTTCTAGATTTAGAAATATATTGGAGATCTTAAAGTTAAAGGAAAGTTTTAGAGTGTTGTTTCCACTAACGTGGGATGACACTGTTATCTTTTACTACCTAACAAGATGTTTATCAGCAATGCTTGGAGCTTTAACAGTTATACCAGTTTACCTATCTGCTAAAAAGCTGTTTAGTGGAAAAGCTGCTTTGTTTGCTGCCTTTTGTATGGCTTTTCTTCCTTACCATGTCTGGCATTCTCACTATTCCTTGGGGGATGTTCCCATGGTCTTTCTTCTTTCTTGGGGTCTTTATTTCTCATGTTTTATACTAGAGGATTCAAAACTTAAGAATTATGTGTTCTCTGGGTTTTTTATTGGTTTAGCAGCTTCTATTAAGTATAATGGTGGTTTATCGGCTTTAATGGTCCCTACAGCTCACTTCTTAGGAATACTGAGAAAGAAGCAATCTGATGGAGAAAAGGCTAAAATATTGGATTTTAGAGGCATTTCAGCCTTGTTTTTATCCGGGGTTAGTGCTTTAGCAGGCTTTTTGATAGGTACTCCATTTGCTCTTTTGGATTTCAAGACTTTCTCAAGAACAGATGGTCCAAAGGGAGCTTTTTGGCAGTTTACTAATGTTGGCTCTGTAAGCTTTTCAGAACACTTTAGTCAGTTCTTTAATGAACTTTTCATAAGTGTAGCAAATAACATGGGTTGGGTAACAATTATTGCCTTTGTGTTAACACTTGCCTATTCGATATTTAGGATAGCAAGAAGGAAGGTTGGTGATAACGAGTATAAGCTAATATTTCTATGCTTAAATTTCTTGTTACTTTTTTGGTACATATCTGGATTTAAAAATACAAGGGCTCACTACTATTTTATCTTTTACCCATTTGCTGCTGTAATATTTGGATTTTTTGTATCACAAATTTCCACTTGGTTAAATACAAAGAAAAAACTTTACTCTTTGTTGTTTGTTTTTCTAATGTGTTTTCCTCTAGTATTCTTTTCAGTTAGAAACTCTTACTCCTTTTATAGAGGGGATACAAGAAATGATTTATACAAGTGGCTTGTTTCAAATCTTAAGTTGGGAGAAAATGTATTCTATAACGATACAAAAGCATCTGATGTATTTGGAGAGTTAGGAGTTAACGCTAAGAAAAATTTTGATGGTTTAAAAAGTGTGAGCAGTGCCTTAGTTGTTGTTCTTGATCCCGAGAATTCTACGGATTTTCTTTCTAAGAACTCTTCTTACTTGGTAAAAGAAGAATCTTTTAGTAATAAATTAAGATTAGGCCCTAATATTGAGATTTATAGGTATCAAAATGAAGAAATTATTAAATAAAATAAAGAATTTTCTTGTAAAGTTTAAATACGAATTTATTGTGTTTACTCTTTTTGTATTAATGAGAGTTCCAAGTTTAGGGCATGATAACTTTAATACTGATGTTTGGAGGTGGAAAGCAAGGTCATATGATTTTGGTACCGGCATTTCATCAGGAAATTTTAAAAATACTCTTCAAAAGTATCATCCAGGTGTAACTTTAATGTGGATATCAGGTGTTGCAGTAAAAATAAATTCTGCTTACAGTATGTTAACAAATACATCTTTATCTGCTGATGACAATATTGGAGTTATATTTCAGTTGGATTTTATGCAGAAGTTTTTAATAGTTTGTGTTATTGGTCTTGTCTTATCCTTAGTATTTTACGTCTTAAGAAATGTCTTTGGACTTAAATATGCATTGATATCTATTTTCTTTTTGTCATTTGAACCATTTTATCTTGCTTTAACCAGAGTAATTCATCTTGAAGGATTGGTTTCCACATTCATGCTAGCTAGTGTTGTTTGGCTTTACTACTATTTTCTTAGTGATAAAAACTATAAGAGATTAATTATTTCTGGGATATTTGCTGGACTTGCCCTTCTTACTAAGACTTCTGCTATTTTTCTACTTCCTTTCTGCAGTTTATCAACCATTATATTCCTCTTAGAGAAAAGGAAAGGTGATAAAGCAGATGCAAAGAAAGTACTTTTAATGTTTCTAAAGACGTTTTTTATGTGGTTTGGAGTTTTAATGACAACATTCTTTGTTTTTTGGCCTGCTATGTGGGTTCAACCTTTAGTGGTATTTAAAACTTTATATGAAGGTATAGCTTCTGTTGGTGTAGAAGGAGACCATATTCAGTACTATTTTGGTAAGTTGGTAGAAAATCCAGGTCCTAGCTTCTACTTTGTAGTCTTAGGATTTAGGTCATCAATTTATCTTCTTATTGGTTTTATTGGATCTTTGTTTGTAAGAAAGAAATTATCACCAGATTTAAGAAAATTTATGGATTTTCTCCTTATCTTTGTTTTCTTTTATTTTATTCAACTAACCCTCCCATCAAAGAAATTAGATAGATACATTCTTCCTGAACTTGTGGTTATGTCGCTGGTTTCGTCTATGTTTTTTATTTGGATGTTTGAAAAACTTAATTTTAAGAAAATACAAATAGTAATATTTATGATTCCTGCTATTTTAACTGCTTTGTATCTTCATCCTGAGTATATGTCTTACTACAACCCTATGTTTGGTGGAATAAAAACCGGAGTTAAGGTTCTAGAACCAAAGTGGTTGATAGGAACAAGTAATGTTGTTAAATATTTTAAGGATGTTTCTAAAAGAGATAATTTAAAACCTTCTTATAACACTTCATTTGAAGAATTAGTTTATGTACATCATGGAAGTAATCTTGACCCTTTGTTAACTGTAGCCTTTAGAGAAAAATATTACACTCAAATATGGCCTTTTTTTAGGGAATTTGGAGCATGGCCTGTTATTGAATCCTTAACTCCATTTGCAGAAAGAACAAAGTATTTTGTTTACCCCGTGTGGGATGACACTGCATCAGTAGAAAACAGATTTAGATTGAGATATGTTGATACTATTAAGCTTAGAGATGCTCCTCTTTACAATGTTTATTTTAATGAGACTCCTGTAAATGATAGATAAGTTAAAAGGAATAAAAGGGAATAAAGACTTATATGAAACTATACTTGTAGGTACAGGAACTATTATTGGATCCTTTTTTAGTTATCTTTTGCAGTTTGTTCTAGGAAGAAAGTTATCAGTTGAAGATTATGGATCTTTTAATACTCTTCTTTCTTTATCAAGTTTAATCGGCGTTGTATCTACAGTCTTAGGAGTTTCTTTAGTTAATGTATCTACAAGTTTGTATGTTAATGAAGAAAAAGAAAAGCTTAAGCTGTTATTTATTAACATATCTAAGTTTTCACTATTAACCGGTGGTGTCTTATTCTCAATAGTTTTTTTCTCTAGATACCTTATTTCCAATTTATTTAAGATAAGTAATGTTAATGTAGTTATTTTCTTTGCAGTAGGCGTAGGATTAGCAATCTTAAATGGTGTACCACCAAGCTTTATCAGAGGTTTGCAGAAATTTAAAAGATTTTCATTATTTCAGGTTTTATCCTGCTTAAATAGATTCTTATTTCCTACGGTGCTTGTTTTTGCAGGATTTGGTTTAGTAGGTGTATTTAAGGGATTGACAATTTCTTCAACTTTAACAATTATCTTAGGATTTACTCTCTTAGGTTTTAACTTAAAGGTAGGCAAGAAGATGGACCTAACTAAAGAGTATAAGAAGATACTTTCATTTAGCTTACCTGTAGTGCTTACCCACCTTTTTACTACTTCTTTAATAAATACAGATCTTATTTTAGTTAAAAAGTATTTTTCACCACTGGAAGCAGGATATTATGCGGGTGCTGTAACCCTTGGAAAGATTCTTTTGTTTGGGGCAGGTGCTGTAACTATAGTAATGTTTCCAAAGGTATCTGCCTTATATGCAAAAAAAGAAGATTTTTATCCAAGATTAAAAAACTTACTAATAATTCTCACCGGTGTTCTTTTGATAGGAGTTTTTAGCTACTCAGTATTTCCAGGTTTAATCACAAGAGTGTTTTTTGGAAAGAGTTTTGAAAATTCCGTTAGGTATCTTCCAATGTTTTCCATTGGTGTTTCTTTGTTTGTCCTTGTTAATTTTCTTACTACATTTTTTCTTGCTATTGAAAAGGCAAACGTATCTTTACTCCTTCTTCCTGGGGTAGTTCTGCAATACGTTCTTATAAGTATCCATCATTCATCTTTGTATGAAGTTATAGGAGCAAATATTTTTGCATGTATAATAACGTTAGCTTTATTAGTAATTTACTTTTATGCCCAAAAATCTAGATGGTTAAAAACGTCGTTAACACCAAAAAATTAGTTTCTGTAATTATCCCTGCCTACAAACAAGAAAAGACCATAGAAAAAGATCTTAAGAATATCTACGATGT
>JBAQUF010000085.1:0-8329 GCA_049297375.1 Patescibacteria group bacterium | reverse complement strand
GCTAAAACTAATCTATAAACAATAAATGGATAAAGATTATTCTTTTGTACAAACTTCAATAAAAACTTAATACATAAAATTCCAACTAAGAAACTGGATATAAAACCAGTTGATAAATTTAGTAAACTAATTGAAGATAAATACTCATAAGAACGAAATAATTGAAGAACTCCAGCCATAAATACAACAGGAACAGAAAGCAAAAATGAAAATCTTGTAGCTTCTTTTCTGCTTAATCCAAAAACCATGCTTCCTGAAATGGTAGACCCAGATCTAGATACTCCTGGAAATAAAGATAAAACTTGAAATAGCCCTACTCCAAAACTTTTCTTTACTGAAATATCATCTTTAATAAAAAGTCTTCTTTCAAACTTCTTTTCTCCTAAATACATAAGAATACTTCCAACTATTAAGAATATAGAAACAAGAAAAAGACTTCTATACCTGCTTTCAATTAAATCTCCAAAAAGAAATCCAACTAAGCCAACAGGAATAGAACCAACAAGGATCTTTAACCCAAGAAGAGAATCATTGGAATATTCCTTTAAATTAAATTTATGCGAAGAAAAAGTATCCTTAAAAAAAGATAAGAAAACATTCTTTAAATCTCTCCAAAAACAAACAATTAAAGCCAAAGATGTAGCTAAATGAAGAGTTGTATCAAAAACCAAAGGCATTTCTTTCCACCCAGATAATGCTCTAAATACAATAAGATGACCAGAAGATGAAATTGGCAAGAATTCTGTAATACCTTGAATTATTCCTAATATTAAAGACTGAAAAGTACTCATGAGAAATTCTTATTTCACCCTTCCAAATATTAAGATATTATCTGAGTTGGTGTAACCTGCAACTATTTCTGATTCAGTTTCTCCTAAAAAGTTCTCAACATATTCAATAAATAAATTAACATCATCTTGATAACCTTCTGTATATATTCTATTAAAGACAATGAGCCCACCTGGGGTTACAAGTCTTTTAAGAGCTGCAATAAAATTTCCTGTTTTTCCTAGGTCAGGATAGCTATCTCCATTTGAAATATCTACTATCAATACATCAAAGCTGCTTGGAGGTATATCATATTCTTCTGGCTCCACTGCTACCTTTAATGCATCATCCAAAATGACTCTATGATTAGGGATTGAATCTAGATCAAAAAATCTTTTAGCAATATCAAGCATTACAGAATCCCACTCTACACTAGTTATCTTAGCTTCTGGAAAATTTCTAGATATTAAATGAACAAGTGTTCCTCCTCCAAGTCCAAGTATCAAAACATTTTTAACTTCAGGAGATTTTTCTTTTAAAGAATTTACTAACTGCCCCCAATAAAGCTTAGAAATGCTTGGTGAATTGCAACTTATTGACTGAGAAATATCGTCTACGAGAATCTTTCTTGTATTCCCTACTTCAACTACTTTAATATTTCCATTAAGCTTAGATTCGGTTTCATAAATAACTATTGGAATTTTTAACCCGCTAAATATACTCATTAAATTAATCCTAACATAACTTACTTAGGCAGTATCTTCTTAAACCTAGTATACTTTCTTAGCACTTTTGGAACTTCAACAGAACCATCTTTCTTTTGATAATTTTCTAGAACAGCTGCAAGAAGTCTAGGGGTAGCTGCAACAGTGTTGTTTAGCGTATGAACATATTTTAAACTCCCATCTTTTGCTTTGTATTTAATATTTAATCTTCTTGACTGAAAATCCAAGAAGTATGAATCAGAGTGTGTTTCTCTATATGCTTTTTGAGAAGGAAACCATGTTTCAATATCATATTTTTTTCTTTGCCCTGCTCCAATATCCCCAGTACACATCAAAAGCACATGGTATGGAAGGTCTAAATCTTTAAGAATAGATTCTGAAAAACTAAGCATTTTTTCATGCCACTTTCTTGATATTTCTTCACTAGCTTCACAAAGAACTACTTGTTCTACTTTATAAAACTGATGTAGTCTAAATATTCCTTTTGTATCCTTTCCGTAAGCTCCAATTTCTTTTCTAAAGCAAGGGCTCATGGCAACTAGTTTAATAGGAAAATCCTTTTCTTCTAATATCTCACCTGCATAGTATGAAGTTAAAGACACTTCTGCAGTTCCAATTAAAGCTTTATCATCTACTCTATAGTGATCATTTTCTCCCCATGGAAAATACCCTGTTCCAGTAAAAAATCCAGGATTTACCATCCAAGGAACACTCATGAATGTAAATCCTTGCTTTATCATGTATTCAAATGCATATCGCAATATTGCTTGTTCAAGAATTGCTCCTTCGTTCTTTAGAAAGTATCCCCTAAATCCTGCTATCTTTGCTCCCCTATCAGTATCAATAATGTCCAATGTCTTTCCAAGCTCCATATGATCTTTAGGTTCAAATTTAAAGTTTTTTATCTTTCCAACTTTCTTGATTTCAACATTTCCAGTTTCATCTTTTCCAAAAGGAACATCATCAGCTGGAACATTAGGAACCCAAAGCATCATTCCATCTAGTTTAGATTTTAGTTCTTCTAATTCTTTTTCTATTCTTTGAAGAACATCTTTTACTACCTTTGCTTCTTGAATGAATTTTTCTCTTTCGGATGGTTTAGCTTTAGCAACTTCTTCAGATATTTTATTTCTATTACCTCTTTCTAATTCAACTTTCTTTAATAAAGAAATATATTCTTCATACACCTTTAGAAGCTTATCTATATCAATAGTTCCTTCTAGTTTCTTATCAATTACAGCCTTCTTCACTTTTTCTTTGTTTTCTTTTATGTAGTTAATATCTAACATATCTCCTAGAGTATATCCTGATTTTATTTAGCTCTCAATATATTTAATTTATTCTACTAGCTATGAGTTGAATTAGAGAATTAAAAAGGATACAATCTTTGCAATTAAACAAAAGGAAGGTGAAAAAATGGTGCAAAAGGTACTACAGACTGAAAGCAAAGGAACCATAACAAGCGAACCAGTTAGCACAGATATTGCTGCAGAATTTCTTAGACCATATTTTGAAAAAATAAACAGCTTGTGTATGGAAAAGCACGTAGGTTTTATTAGAACCCCAAAAATGGATATGCTAGATCCAGGCATGTTCTACGGTTTTACAAGTACTACCGATGTTGAGCCAAGTTTGGTAGTAAGACTTCCAATTCTCGATGAATATGACCACTTATTATTCGGGATGTTCTTAAGTGGTTCAATAGACGAAGATGATTATGAATACCGTAGGAACTATATGACATGCCCGAGTGGCTACCACTGGTGTATTTTTGGCAGTAAGAAATCTCAGTATTACGCTGCTGACATATTCTTAACTAAGTCCAAAACATCCTTACCAATTATTTTTGTTACACTTCACGCAGACAAACAGCTAAGCACAGGCAAACGGCTGACAGTGAACAGCATTGAGGAACTAAAACAAATTCTAGATACAGCTCCTGAAGGATTACATCGCAAGATATGGTCCTAAAAAGGTAAGAAGTAAAAATTGAAATACAATCCTCTCCAAATAAAACTACGGAGAGGATCTTTTTTATTGCTTTTTCAATAATGTTTGATAACATATGATCCATAGGTCAAAGCTTGTTGACCTAGTTTATTTGCTCTGATACAATCAAGCGCGTCGTTTAAACGATGAGTACAAAAGAAGTAATACAAAAAGATGGAAAAGTAATTGAGACCCTCATGAGTGGAATGTTTAAGATAATTTTTGATGATGAAACAACAGCTTTGGCTATGATATCGGGAAAAATGAGAAAACAACACATTAGGGTTTTAGTGGGAGATAAAGTGAGAGTTGAATTCTCACCTCACGATCTCACTAGAGGTAGAATTACTTTCCGTTTAAAATAATTAAATATGAAAGAAGGATCTTTCAAGTATGAAAGTTAGATCGTCAGTAAAGCCAATTTGCAGAGAATGCAAAGTAATAAGAAGAAAGGGTGTAGTTAGGGTTATTTGTAAAAGAAACCCTAAACACAAACAAAGACAAGGATAAATATGCCTCGTATTAAAGGTGTAGACATACCAAATGAAAAAAGAGTAGAAATAGCCCTCACATACATTGAGGGTATTGGTGTTTCTACATCAAGAAAAATACTTGCAGAAGCAAAGATAAATCCTGATACAAGAGCAAAAGACTTAACAGAAGCAGAAATAGCATCAATAAATAGCATAATATCTTCATTGGGTATTCAAATAGAAGGAGAGTTAAGAAGAGTAATTGCTGCAAACATTAGAAGATTAAAAGAGATCAAAAGCTACAGAGGATTAAGACATTACCTAGGTCTTCCAACCAGAGGACAAAGAACAAGAACAAATGCTAGAACAAAAAAAGGTAAAAGAAAAACTGTAGGGGGCATGAAAAAGAAACTAGCTAAGAAATAATATGGCAAAGAAAAAGAAAGAAAAAATAATAACACCAAGTGGAAAAGCATTTATAACTGCAGGTATGAACAATACCATTATCACTATTACTGATGATAAAGGTAATGCTTTATTCACAGGAAGCTCTGGAAAATCTGGATTTAAAGGTTCAAGAAAATCTACTCCTTATGCTGCAACAAAAGCAGCTGAACAGTCAGGAGCCTTAGCATATGCTGCAGGCATTAGAGAAGTGGCAGTATTTGTTAAAGGACCAGGATTCGGAAGAATATCTTCTATAAAAGCTCTTAAAAGTGCAGGTTTAAATATAGTATCAATTTCTGATCAGACCCCTATTCCACACAATGGATGCAGGCCAAAGAATAGGAGAAGAATTTAATATGGCACGCTATATTGATGCAAAGTGCAGGTTATGCAGAAGAGAAGGGGCAAAACTTTATCTAAAGGGTAAAAGATGTGAAAGTGAAAAGTGTTCTTTTGAAAAAAGACCTCAAGCACCAGGACAACATGGCTTAAGCAGAAAACCATTATCAGAATATGGAAGACAGCTTAGAGAAAAACAAAAAGCTAAAAGAATATATGGAGTCTTAGAAAGACAGTTTAGAAACTATGTTAGAGAAGCTTTAAAAACTAAGGGTGTATCTGGAACTATCCTTATTCAAAAGCTTGAATCAAGACTTGATAACTTGGTTTATAGAAGCGGTTTTGCAGTATCTAGAGCACAAGCAAGACAAAACGTTAGAAGAGGACTATTTTCTGTAAATGATAAGAAAGCAACAATACCATCTATGCAAATTAAAGTAGGTGATATAATCAAACCCGTAGCTTTTGAAAAGATTCATTTAAGAGAAGGTTTTGTGATGCCAGATTGGTTAGAGGCAAACCTTAAAGAAAAGTCTGTGAAGTTTGTCAGATTCCCAGTTGAAGACGATCTTCAAGAAAGAGTAGACATACAATCAATTATTGAATCTTATTCAAGGTAATTTTAAAAGGAGGAATTTATGGAACTAACTAAAGAAAATTTAAAGATAAGTACAGTAAAAGAAGAAAAAAATACTGGAGTTTATTCATTTGAACCATTACCAACTGGTTTTGGGTACACACTTGCAAATGCTCTAAGAAGAGTTCTTATGACTTCAATTAAAGGAGCAGCTGCAACCCAAGTTAAAATAAACGGTGCTAACCATCAATTCACAACAATACCAGGGGTAAAAGAAGATGTTGTTGAATTAACATTAAATCTTAAGAAAATTAGATTTAAGAACCATTCAGATGGTCCAGTAATAGTTACAATAGATAAAAAAGGACCTGGAAAAGTAACTGCAAAGGATATTGAAACTTCATCAGATGTTGAAATAATGAATAAAGATCAACATATTGCAACACTTGCTGATGCAAAATCAAAGTTCGAAGCAGAGATAACTATTGAACCAGGAGTTGGGTATTCTCCAATGGAAGAAAGACAAACGCCCAAACTTGGGGTTATAGTACTAGATGCCTTATTCTCCCCTATTCTATCAGCCAACTATGAAGTAGAACCAACAAGATTTGGTGGAAGAACAGACTTAGATAAAATAATATTCACAATAGAAACAGATGGAAGTATTTCTCCAAAGCAAGCTTTAATAGATTCAGCAAAGGTCTTAAAAGACTATTATGTTGCCTTTGAAGAATGGAAAGAAGGAATGGCAGAAGAAAAGAAAGAAGAAAGAACAAGAGAAACAAAGTCAACAGAAGATGTTTCTGTAGAAGAACTTCCACTCCAAACAAGAACTATTAATGCATTAAAAAAGAGCAAAATAAACACTCTTCACGAGTTAGCTAAAAAAACAGATGAAGATTTAGAAGATATTAAAAACATTGGTGAAAAATCTTTAGATGAAATAAAAGAACTATTAGCCAAGGAAGGGTTTAGGAAGTAATTTATTAAGGATTTGGTATGAGACATAGAGTTGTTAAAAAAACATTAGGAAGAAACAAAGATCAAAGAAAGGCTTTAATTGCTAATCTATCAGCTCAGTTAATTGAACAAGGAAAGATAAATACAACTCTAGCAAAAGCAAAGGTTATTAAGCCACACGTAGAAAAACTAGTAACCAAAGCAATAAGAGCTAATAAATCAGGAGATAAGATTGTTAAGTTCAATGCAGTAAAACTTATGAGAAAACACATTAGATCTGAAGAAGCAATAAGAAAAGTATTTGAAGATATTGCTCCTAAATTTGCCAATAGATCTGGTGGATACACAAGAATAATTAAGACCGGAAATAGAAGTGGAGACAACTCCCTTCTAGCCAGAATAGAATTTGTTGAATCAGTTAATAAAGACAAGGAAAAAATTAAAGAAAAGAAAGAAAAGATTGTTAAAGAAGAAAAGATAAAAGAAAAAGCAAAACCTATTAAGAAGAAAGAAGTAAAGAAAGATGAAAAGAACACCAAATAAAACAACAGTGCTTAGCACCAAAGATAAAAAAGATAACTGGCATTTAATAGATGCTAATGGTGAAACCTTAGGAAAGCTTGCTACTAAGATTTCTGTAATACTTGTTGGAAAGGATAAAGCAGAATATGCATTAAACCAAAACTGGGGAGATAAAGTTGTTGTTATCAACGCAGAAAAAATCAAGGTTACAGGAAAGAAAATGACCGATAAGCTTTATATCCATTACACAGGATTTCCACATGGATTAAGAACAGAAACCTTAAGTAATCTTATTGGAAGAAAACCAACAGAAGTATTAAAAAAAGCAGTTTCTGGTATGCTTCCAAAAAACAAAATGAGAAAACAAAGAATGGCCAATTTATATATTTATGCAGGTGATAAACACCCTCACCAAGCACAATTAACCAAGTAATATGCCAGAAGCAAAGGAAACAAAAGTTAAGAAAAATACAAAGGAAAAGAAAGAAAAGATTGTGAAGAAAGTTAAAGTAGATGTTACGGAAGTAAAGAAAATTCCTGTTGAAACTAAGAAAGTAACAAAAGAGGTGAAGGAAGTAAAAGAAGAGATTGCAAAAGAACCAAAACTTGAAACCCTTAAAAAGGACAAACCTTTAAAGAAAGGTTTTATATCCGGAACAGGAAGAAGAAAAGAAGCTAAAGCCAGAGTTTTTCTGTGGGAAGCAAAAGGAGACTTTACTGTTAATGGACAAAGTGTAGAAAAGTATTTTTCTGGGGATGTTGAACAAACAAAATGGGTAAGACCTTTTCACGCAGTAGGAGTTTCTCATCCTGAAGCCAAATACTCAGCTAGTATTAAGGTAGCTGGATCTGGAAAATCTTCACAGCTTGATGCAGTAGTTTTAGGTATATCAAAAGCTTTAGCAAAACTAGATGCAGAATTTGATAAAACTTTAAGAAAACAAGGATTTTTAACTAGAGACTCAAGAATGGTAGAAAGAAAGAAGCCATTCTTACACAAAGCAAGAAAAAGACCTCAGTACTCAAAGAGATAAATACCTGTCACTACAGTTTTTCATTATTGGATAGTAACATTGATTCAATCTCTTCTAATGCGTTTCTCATATTTTGTATTCTTTCCCACAATTGACTACTTCTACTATCTTTAAGATGCATAAAAGAAACATCGTAAGTTTGAGATATTAAATCCAAAACTTTAAGCGAAGGTGTACACCTTCCTTTTTCATAGGCAGATATTGTTTTTCCTGACTTCCCTATTTTCTTTCCAAATCTTTCTTGAGATAAATTGTTTCTTTCTCTAACATCTTTTATCTTTTTTCCCAAGTTCACCTTCATATATTTATATGGTCGTTTTTACCATTCTCCAAAATAAATAGAACAATACGTATTGATATAAATTAGTTACTAAACTACATTTTACTCAAGGAAAATGATATGAAGATTAAAGACTTACAAAGTGAAGAAAAACCAAGAGAAAAGCTGTTATACAAAGGTTTAAATAGCCTCACAAATGTAGAGTTACTGGCAAT
>JBAQUF010000084.1:0-5385 GCA_049297375.1 Patescibacteria group bacterium | reverse complement strand
TTCATCATCAGTGCTTTTATTTGTTCTTTCCTATATATCTGGACATTTAAAAAATGAAATATCCCGCAAGATGATTGCTGGATACTTAGTTATTATTTTGGTATTTTTAATTACTCTTTTAGTTTTTACTCCTTAATTTAATTAACAGTTATTTAATTTTGAATCTTCTGACTACTTTGTCTGAAATGAAATAGAGAAGTAGGTGAGATAGAGAAGTGGAGTGTCGTATTTTCTACGGGTATGTGTTTATCAAACTATAGGGTTTAGTGCTAGGTATCATCTTATAGTAAAAATATAAGATGTTGTAGCAACGTGCATTGTTGTGTTAACCTTCTGGACGTTTGTCATATATGTTTACGTATAAACTATAGGTAGGATTGTCATAATACTGTTTCTGTAGATTTGTCATATATCTCCGGAGTGGGGAATGTGGATAACTCAAGGTGCGGGAAAGATTAAATAATTCAATAAAAATTAGAGTTAGTATAAATAACGCAAAAATTAAGTTTAAATAATTTATTTTAATACAATTAATTTAATTGTTATCATTATAACTAATTCACGAGCGTTTATTTCCTCCCCCTCTAAATGTATGTGTCATATTTTGGGTTTTGTTGTGCTATAGCTTAGACTACTCTTAGTATGTCGTTAAATATACATTATACGACGTATTCAATAAGTTCATATTTTACACCCTACCTCAAGTTTTTAACTGAAGGGATGTTCTAAGTTTTATTTTATTTATTTCCCTATTTATTTATATATGTAATTAATTTAAAAGTTTTATTTCCCTATTATTTTCTATCTCTTATTTCATTATTTCCTTCATCTTAACTACCTTGTATTTTTCTAACCTCACTTTTAATGCCCAATCCTCTTTTTATGCTCTATTCATGCTAAAACTAGATAAGCGATATTGATTTTACATTGTAATAACAATAAATAGTCAGTACGACGTTCTACAATCGATTTCTAGGAGAGTTTGTATCAAAGACGATATCAGGATCGTCTATCATATACAAGTTGGTAATATAAACACCTAAACTTCGAATAATGTGAAACTTTTTTTACCCGCTTTTATTAACACTTGGACTAGAAGTTAAAAAGTTCTAAGAAGTTTGCGTGTGTTGTGTCAAGTTTATTTGTGAAAAATATTCTTATGAGTTGGGTGTATGTCAAAACATCTTTCATCTTGCTTTATACAAAATACCACCTACATGTCGTATAATGTATTTATGCCTAAACAAAATTTATCTTCAAACTTTGACGATGCTCTTCTTAAATATTTAGAATACTGTGAAATAGAAAGAAACCTCTCACAAAACACCATCAGAATGTATCACTTTTATCTTAATGACTTCTCTACTTGGGCTAAGGAATTCCTGAAAAAAGATACATTTACTTTAAAAGACATAGATGAAGAATTAGTAAAAAAATATAGAGTAAATTTAAATAGAAGAATTTCTTCTAAATCAAATATGGAATTTAAAAGGTCCACTCAAAAAACCTTCTTGGTTGCTTTAAGAGCTTTGCTTAAGTACTTAGTTGTAGAAGAAAGTATAGAAATGATGTCCCCTGAGCAGATAGTGCTTGGAAAGGCAGAAGACAGAGTTCCAAAGGTTTTAAATACTGACCAGTTAAGAAGAATGTTTGAAGTTCAAAATCTTGATAGGAAATCTGGAGTGAGAGATAGAGCTATACTTGAGACTCTTTACAGTACGGGACTAAGAGTCTCTGAGCTTATTTCATTAAATAGGGACGCAATAAACCTAAACACTGGAGAATTTACTGTTATTGGAAAAGGAAGAAAAGCAAGAATTGTTTACTTATCTCCTGAGGCAATTAAATGGTTAAAGAAGTATTTAGTAGCGAGAGCAGATCCTTTTGTACCTTTATTTATTAGATATTCGGGAAAGAAGATGCAAGAAAATGATTTTGATGGAGAGTCTTTAAGGCTTACTCCAAGAAGTGTTCAAAGACTTGTTAAAAAATATGTTAGAAGAGCTGGCCTTTCTGTTGATGCTACACCTCACACACTAAGGCATACATACGCAACTGGACTCCTATCAAAAGGAGCAGATTTAAGAAGTGTGCAAGAGCTTTTAGGACACTCAAATGTATCCACAACTCAAATATATACTCATGTAACTAATCCTCAGCTTAAGGATGTACATAAGAGGTTTCATGAGGATGTTGAAGCATCTGGAGGTAGCACAAAAGTTACTTCTTTAAACTAATTTAAGTCTATTACTTAGGTTATCCTAAGTGTTGTCTTGACAGGATTAAAGCTTTTTCTGTGTATTTCACAAGGTCCGTACTTACGAAGAGAATCCAAATGATACCTTGTTCCATATCCTTTGTGTCTATCAAATCCATATACTGGATATTTAGCATGTTCCTCTATCATAATATTGTCTCTGTAAACCTTTGCCACTATCGAAGCTGCTGCAACTGATATGCTCTTCCTGTCCCCGCTTATTATGTTTATTTGATCTTCCCTTGTTAGCTTTTTAATCTCAAAAGTATCTGTAAACACTTTTTCTGGTTTTATCTTTAAATTCTTTATTGCACTGAAAAAAGCTACTTGTGTGACCTCTGAAATACCTAATTTATCTACTTCTTTTGATGAGAGAGATACTATTGAGTAACTAATGGCTTCTTTTTTAATAAAATTAGCTAATTTATCACGTTTCTTAGGACTTACTAGCTTTGAGTCATTTATTTGGGTGTAGCACCATTCTTGTGACCCTTTCTTTATATATTGGATGTCGTTAATTATATATTCGAATTCCTCACTTAAAATTTTATCTAAATCAAGAATGACCGCAGAAACAACAAAAGGCCCTGCTAGGGGTCCCCTACCCACTTCATCCACTCCAGCAATATATCTTATGCCTTTACTGTGGAGATTTCTTTCAAATTGAGTAATTTCTTGGAACTGCATCTGTGGAGCAATTTTACTACACTTTCGGAAACCTTATTAATATGCTAGAATCGTGCAAATCTAAAAAAGGAGAAGTAGCTATGCCTAAGACAGCGTCTTACCACAGTACTATGAAATTAGTGCCAAAAAGGATCTTTGGGCGTGTAGTGTGGTTTTGTATTCCCAAAGGTCACTATATTAGAGTGGCGCCAAACGACAAGGATGAGAAACCTGATAAAGACGAGTACGTATACTTGAATGATCCAGGAACTATCGTGAAAGGTTGTCCGACTCGGCTGGGACGTGTGAGGTTTAATGGTCATTTTGGACCTGTGTGTTTCTTTAGAATAACAACGAAAAAAAGTTTTGGGTTTAAATGTAAAGAATTGTTGATTTTACCCAGTGTCTTTACTAAGGTTGCCTGGGTTAATGGTTCATTATGTACAAATTCTAATATTAAAAGTCTTTTTCGTAAGCCTTGGTTAAAGAAGCAACAGTGGAAGTTACCGAAGGAGGAAGAGAAAAACTCCTTAATTGACCGATCTATTGGTAGCATTTCTAAAGCCAATCTTAGGGAAGTAGGGAGTCAAACGTTACCAAACTATGCGATTGTAGTTATTGCACACACTGACCGCCAATATAATAATCACGGGGTGTTTGTTGTCTTCTAGATTTAAAAGCTACCTTTCCCAATCAAGGTAGCTTCTTTATTCCTCTTCTGTTTCTATCTCTTCATCCATTACTGCAACAGATGCAGCTCTATCGCCTTCATTTAGCTTCATTAATCTAACCCCCTGTGTAGCTCTTCCTAGAGATGGTATTTGATTTGTTGACAATCTAATAATCTTTCCTGATGTTGTTGCAATAAGAATATCCAGCTTTTTTCCCTTCTCTAGTGTTCTTGCAGCTACTAAAGCTCCTGTTTTATCCTTAACTTTGTACGTGAGTATCCCAGAACCAGCTCTCTTTTGTGTTTTGTATTCAGAAGCTGGTGTTTTTTTACCATAACCCATATCTGACACCACTAAAAGTTCAATACTTCTGCTCTTCTTGGGGATAATTACTGTTCCAACAACTGTGTCTGACTTTTTAGACAATTTAATTCCAGTAACTCCTTTTGCTGATCTGCCCATGGCTCTAACGTCCTTTTCGCTAAATCTTATTGATTGCCCCATTGCCGTAGTTAAAAGAATATCATCATCTCCTGATGTAGAATCAACAAATACCAAATAATCATCTTTTTCTAGTGTTATGGCTATTATTCCTGCAGTTCTGATGTTTTCAAAGTCTTCCATGGCAGTCTTTTTAATTACCCCTCTGGATGTAGTAAAGAATATAAAGCCCTTTTTGCTTTCGAGCTCCTCATTAGTTTTTGTTAAGAATGCTTGTACCCTTTCTTCTTGCTTCATATTCAAGAAGTTAATCAAAGGGGTACCTTTAGCATTTCTTGTAGTTTCCGGTATTTCCCAGATTCTTAATTTATAGACTTTACCGGTATTTGTGAAGAAAAATGCCCAATCGTGAGTACTGCATATCTTTATTGTATCTACACGATCTTCTTCCTTTAACTCTTGTCCTTTGACTCCTTTTCCACCTCTTCCCTGCTTCTTGTATGCTGTTTCTTTAAGTCTTTTAATGTATCCTCCTTCAGAGATAGTAACGATGCAAGGCTCTTCCACAACAAGATCTTCCTCACTCAACTCCCCTACTTTTCCTTTTATTACCTTAGTTTTTCTTTCATCTGAGTACTTTTTCTTTACTTCATTTAATTCCGATCTAATGAGTGTAATTATCCTCTTAGGAGAAGCTAGTAAGTCTTTGTAGTCATTAATGGTTAGAAGTACTGCTTTAAGCTCATCTTCTATCTTTTTCCTTTCAAGAGCAGCTAATCTTCTTAATTGCATATCAAGAATAGCTTGTGCTTGTAGATCAGACAGTTTAAATTTCTTCATTAAACCTTCTTTAGCATCATCAGCATCTTTACTTGATTTAATAAGCTTAATTACCTCATCTAAGTTATCTAAGGCAATTTTTAACCCTCTTAAGATATGAGCCCTCTCTTCAGCTTTCTTGAGTAAATAAATTGTTCTTCTTATGACTACTTGTTGTCTGTGGATGATAAATTCTTCAAGAATAGTTTTTAAAGTCATTAACTTAGGCTCATTATTTAGCAATGCAACAAAATTAGAATTAAATGTACTTTGAAGTTGAGTATATTTATATAACTGATTCTTTATTTTGTTTGCAACTGCGTCCCTTTTTAGCTCTACAACAATCCTTATCCCTTCTTTGTTTGATTCATCTCTTAAATCAGCTATTCCAACAATTCTCTTTTCTTTAACTAAATCAGCAATTTTTGCTATTAGGAGAGCTTTATTCACCATATATGGTATTTCTGTAACAATAAGCTTAACTTTCCCACCTTTCCCCTCCTCCACATCCATTTTTGCTCTAGTTACCAC
>JBAQUF010000083.1:0-3379 GCA_049297375.1 Patescibacteria group bacterium | reverse complement strand
GCAAATGAGGAAGCGTACATAAAGAAAAATGCAGAGAATGAAAGAAATATTATTTCCCCTACTCCAATCCTTTTCGCATCTTGGTCAAACTGGTATATCCAAAGCTGATAGTATGTACAAAGAGAAGCAATGGAGGAAACTAAAAAACACTGAACAAAAGCATTAGTGTTTATTTTAAATATGCCCGCAAAAAGAGGTATTGCAACTACCACCTGCAGTATTTGGCTCCATGTAACGGCTACCCTATAAAGAGGAATAGCTTCTTCTCTATCATGCACAACTAAAAATATATTATCTGAAAGAGATACTAAGTAATAAACAAATCCAAAGAAAGCTACCACTAAAAGCTTGAATACAAAACCAAGATTTGGAAAGAAATGTAAAGAAAGCAAAGCTCCACTTAAAACTCCCATAGGCATTATAATGCTCACTAGAAAATTTTCCTTGTGTATATTTGGGTAGTGAGATACGTAACTGCCAGATACCACTAACAACACCATGAAAATCCCAACGTACCATTTAGAAAGAGGAATAATATCTTGGGTTATTATATAAATAAACACACCGGATAAAAGAGATTGAATAAGATACTTGTGTTTTCTTTCTAGATCTAACTTTATCTTCATTTCTTTTTAGGAGAGTCTTTCCTTTTAACCTTAGCTTTAGTCTTAGTTCTATTTTCTTTAGTCCTATCCTTTACAATATCTCCCGTATTTTTATTCTTCTTAATATAGCAAAGGGCCATAGCCACTGCATCATTAGCATCGTCAGACTTTACCTGAGATGGTAGGTTAAATATTTTTCTTACTGCCTCCTGCATTACCTTTTTATCTGATCTCCCGTACCCAGTAAGAACAAGCTTAGCCTCAAGAGCAGTATAATCACAAACTCTTACTTTCTTATTCGCTGCAGCAAGCATACATATTCCCCTTGCTTGCCCCACTGCAATAGCAGTTTTAGCATTAGTATTAAAAAAGAGTCTTTCAATTACCATCACATCAGGTTTATGTTTTTTAATTATTAAATTCAAACTTTTAAAGAGGAATTTAAGTCTATTTTCTGGAGTTAAGTCAGGGTGAGTAACCAAAACATCACTTTCAATTAACGCAAGCTTTCTCCCCTTTTCTTCTTTAACAACACCATAGCCCATTCTTGCAGTACCTGGGTCTATTCCAAGTATAATCATTGTTCTGGCAGCTCAAAATTTACATACACATCTTGCACATCATCATGGTCATCAAGATCTTCAAGTAAACTTTCAAGTTTTTTACCAAGTTCTAAATTATCTACTGTTATCATGTAACTTGGGTTATCTGGATCTGGTGAAAAAATATAGGCAGTACTTCCTTGACCACCAAGAGAACCCCCATGTCTGCTAAAAATAGTTCTAATTTCAGATACAGTTCTATTGATGTTATCTGTAAGAGCTCTAACATAAAACGCTTCACCATCAGGACCAAATCCTTCATAAATAGTTTCTACAAAATTTACTCCGCCTCCTTGTCCCGATCCTTTAGCAATTGCCCTTTCTATGTTTTCTTTAGGCATTCTTGCTTCCTTTGCTTTTTCAACTATCATTCTTAGTTTTGGATTTGAATCTGGATCAGCACCGTCTCTTGCAGCAACACTCAAAAGTTTGCTTATCTTTGAAAATGCTTTACTCCTTTTAGCATCAGTGACTTCCTTTTTTCTTTTAATATTGGCCCATTTAGAATGTCCTGACATGATGACTATATTAGCACTTTTAGGCAGTAAATTGAATCAATAAAAACAATCTTCAAAAACCCTTATTGACAATCCTAATATTTTTAATATGCTATCACTTATGCATTTAAGCCTTGCAGTACTATCAAAGAAGGCAATAGAAGCCTCTCTGCAGTTGAAATGGAAAGAAGCAATAGAACTAAATTCCACTATCCTAAAAGAGTACCCAAATAACACAGACGCTAAGATAAGACTTGGCAGAGCTTACCTACAAGAAAAAGATTTCACAAAAGCAAAGAAAATGTTTAAAGAAGTTCTTAAGTTAGATCCCATTAATGCACTAGCTTTAAAAAACCTAGAACTTGCTAAAAATGGCAAATCTGAGTGCCCTGCTGGAGGGAGTAGTCACTTAAACACAAAATCTTTACTAAAAGAACCTGGAACAACTCATGAGACTAAGGTACCAGTTAAGACAAAAAGCATCCATGTAGATGATTTTCTATCAGGGGAAGAACTTCCAATTAAGATAAAACGAAAGTCTATTGATGTGTACAAGATAAAAAAAGGTAAAAAGATACTTATTGGAGAAATTACAGATAACTATATTGTCCAGAGGGTTTCTCATTCTGTGGACAAGGGTGAGAAAGTATGCATTTCCTTTGTTAGGGTAAAAGATCAAGATATTTGGATAATTATTAAAGCATCAGCTCCAATATTTAAACCAGACAAACTAGAAATTAGACCATACCTAAAGAAGGGCACAATAGAAGAACCGGAATTGGAAATAGAAGCTGAGGAAGAAATTGAATAGCAATCTATCTCAAATCATCTTCTTCAACCATAGTAGCAACATATTCCTTTGATGAGGTTTCATCTTTTTCTGTAAACTTTTCCTTTTTTTCAGCTCTTAAAGGTTTCTTTTTAACAAAAGTTTTTGGTTTTGAAATCGGCTTTCTTTCTTCAATCTTTTTTTCAACCTTAGAAGGTACCTTTACTTCCACCTTATGACTTCCCTCTTTAGCTTTTAACGCATTTGTATTCTCTTTAAAAACTCTATCCAGAGCTGCAAAAGAAGAATTTGAATTATTAGCTGGAATAAAAGCAGATACTTTATCATTTAATTCAGCTTGATTAAATTCTGCAGCTACGTCTAGAATCCTATATGAACCAGCATCAGAAAGAATAAACCACTTCCCTTCTTTCTTAGTTAAAATACCTTCAATTTTTTTTCTTTCTACCTTATCAATTTGTTTAAATACCTGTCTCCCATTATCAGCAAATACCTTTAACACATCACCACATACAAGTCTTGATTTAGCTGCATAATTTCCAGGAACTTCCGTTTTTCTTCCATCAGAAGCTACTAAATATTGACCATCAAATGTCCCTTCTGTACCTGGAACACTCTGGTAGTAGGTTTTCTTTTCCTCATGCTCCATCATTTCAATAACATTTGCCACATGCTCTAATTGATACTGTGCAGCCCTTAAAAGCTTTTTTATATTATCAAACTTCTTAGCATAAGGTGGTTGAAGTTTTGATTCTTCAGCTTCTTGATTTCTTTCTTCTTTCATCTTTAATTCTCCTTCTTTGTACTCTCTAAATTATTTACTTCTATTTTTCCACCATTTTGTGGAGAAGATCCATTTCCATATTCTTGAGCAATAGCCATACC
>JBAQUF010000082.1:0-2761 GCA_049297375.1 Patescibacteria group bacterium | reverse complement strand
TTATTAATTCTGCTTCTAATATTAAGGCTTCAAACTCAGATTCCACTTCTATAAATTCAATGTCGTTAATTTGTTTAACAAGGGCTGCTGTTTTTGAACTCGCATCTAACTTAATATTAAAATATGAACCTACCCTAGATTTCAAATTCTTAGCCTTTCCCACATATATCACTTTCTTTTTTTTATCTTTAAAAATATAAGAACCAGGAAGTTGAGGAAGATTACTAGCTTTTTCTTTTAGATTTGAGAAATTCACAAACCTATTGTAGCATTTGAGAGATGAAGTTATCTTACATAAAGCTAATAACAGCAATTCTAGCGTTGTTTGTGTTCGGGGATATAAAACTAGCTTATGCTGATCAAGAAAGCCAGTTTTTAGTTGATTATAATATTGAGTATGACGTCCAGGAAACAGGGGAGACAAAAGTAATCCAAACTTCCACTATCACTAATCTTAAAAATGATGTTATTCCAACTACATATACATTTGTTGCCAAGCAACTTAAGATTTACGACGTTTCAGCAGAAACTAATGACAAATCTTCTAAGGTAGAAACAGAAGAACAAGATGGTGAAACCCTAATATCAATAATGATAGACAACTATGCAATAGGAGAAGGAAGACAAAATGAAATAAAACTAAGTTACAAAACAAAAGGAATTGCAACTAAGACTGGAAGGATTTGGAATATATATATTCCAAGAATACAAATTCCAGACACTACTGCCAAGTATGATGTTAAACTTTCAATTCCCGTATCTTTTGGATCAAAAATTTACCTATCCCCTACTCCTGTAGTAGAAAAGAAGGAAGAAATTAGCAATACTTTTTATTTTACTAAAGAAATATTTAAGACAAATGGTATTACTGCAGCCTTTGGAGAATATCAACCATTAAATTTTAAACTTAAGTATCAAATAAAAAACTCCTTTATTTTACCTTTGGTTAAAGAAATTGCTCTACCATCAGATATAAACAGTATGCAAAGTGTAAGCTATAAAAGTATTAACCCTAAACCTTTAAACATTAAAAAAGACAAAGATGGAAATGTTATTGCTACTTATATCATTTCCCCTCGTAAAGATTTAGAAATTGAAGTAACAGGGACTGCAAAACTATTTGGAAAACAAATTAATCCTGATTTTGGCAGAAGTTTTTCTGAAATACCTAAAGATTTAGTAAATAAATATACAAAAGAAGAAAGGTATTGGGAAGTAAATTCTCCATATGTTCAAAAGCTAGCTCAGCAGTTAAAAGATGAGAACTTAAATGTTATTAAAAATGCACAAAAGATTTATCAGTTTATTACTCAGAATCTTACTTATAATTTCAATGCATTAGAGCAAGGTTTGGTAGAAAGAAAAGGAGCTGAAGCAGCACTAGTTCAAAAAGGGAGTTGGACTTGCATGGAATTCACAGATCTTTTCATTGCCACAGCAAGAGCAATGGGTATTCCTGCAAGAGAAATAAATGGATATGCTTTTACTTCAGAAGAAAGTAGTAAACCTATATCCATAAATTTAAAAGGAGGAGATTTGCTTCATGCATGGACAGAGTTTTATGATCCTTATTATGGGTGGATTCAAATTGACCCAACATGGGGTACAACATCAGGAATTGATTACTTCACAAAGCTGGATACAAATCATTTTAGCTTTGTAGTTAAAGGACTAAGCTCAGAGTATCCGTTCCCTGCAGGAGCATATAGATTTTCTGATAATGAAAAATTAATAGAAGCAGCATTATCCCAAAGTATAGTAGAAGATGAATTTAAGCCAAAGATTGAAGTAAAGAAAGTTTTAAACTTAAATACTCTAAATCTCATAAAAGGAAATATTAAACTAAAAATTACTAACATTGGAAATGTTTTTATATACAACTTAAATAGTAAGACTCTGCCAGTTAAATCTTCCACAACTACTTATGTTAAGAGGGACTTAAAAGAAATATATTTTGAAGATATAAATGGCAATAAATACTCTCAAAGCTTAGAATCCTTATAACCTCAATAATTCCATGGTGGTACAATAAGAATATAGCAAGAGCAAAAGATAGGAGAGCATTATGAAAAAGAAACGAAAAGCAGGAAGCAGGAAGTCTGAGAAATCGTTACTACTCTCAAAGCACGAACAGAAGGCTGTAGACAAGGAAATTGTTAAAGAAATAAGAAGAATATCTAACGCCTACGGAGATTGTCAAAAAGCACTTACGTTTCTTGTTGGACCTGAAAAAAGGATAATCTTCAGACAGCTAATAGATAAAATGCGGTCCTCACCTAATTTAGTTCTTATTAGCTGGGATGAAAGCTTGAGAACTGTGACTGTTTGTAGCTCAAAGTCACAAACTAACTTTAGTTGTAAAGACTTGTTCTGTGTGTAAAATATAAAAGCAGCTTATTACTCTAACAAAAGTATAGGCTGCTTTCTTTTTCTTGTACCTTGTGGGGATTTATGAATCTTTTAAAGCCTGAGAAGTATAGGATTCTTTGCAATTTCTCAAATCCTTTAGTGTACCCTCAAAAAGTACTTTTCCACCCTTTTCTCCACCATCAGGACCAAGATCAATAACCCAATCACAGTTCTTAATAACATCAAGGTTGTGTTCTATCATAACAATTGTGTTCCCTCTTACTGTTAATCTTTTGCATATTGCAATTAAATTTTCTAAATCTGCAAAATGAAGACCTGTCGTAGGTTCATCTAAGATATAAAGAGTGCTACCCGTAGATTTCTTTGATAATTCTAGTGCTAGTTTCACTCT
>JBAQUF010000081.1:0-4179 GCA_049297375.1 Patescibacteria group bacterium | reverse complement strand
TTGCTATTCTATGGGCTGACCACTTAGTTAAAAACGAAGATAAATTTGTAGAAGTATTAAAAAAAGGAGAAAGTTTAATAAAGAAAAATCCTAATAGATTAATCTTTGTAGGAATTAAACCAAGATTTGCAAACAATAACTTTGGATGGATACACACTGGAAAAACAATAGAACCAGGAGCATATAAATTCCTTGAATGGAAATACAAACCAGAAATGAATAAGTGCATAGAAATGTTTAAGTCAAAAGAATGGTTATGGAATTCTGGTTATTTCATTATGGATTTGGATTTTGCTTTATCTCTTTATGAGAAGCTCCAACCGGTAATGTATAAAGACCTTCAAAAGATAGAGAAAAGCATAGGAACAAAAAGAGAATTAAATGCATTAAAGAAAATATATCCAACATTAGAAAAAATTCATTTTGATAACGCTATTGCAGAAAAGATATCTACCGATCAAGCAGTAGTTGTTAAAGCTGATCTTGGAGAATGGTCTGATCCAGGAACACTTTATGCATTAAAAGAAGCTTTAATTAAAAAGAAGAAAGATAATTTAGTTATAGGAAATGTATTTTCTTTAGAAACAAAAGATTCTCTTTTAATAAACGAAGAAAGATCAAAGCTTCTTACTACAGTGGGGTTAGATGGATTTATTATTGTTAATACAAAAGATGTACTTCTTGTAGTTCCAAAAGACAAGGTGAGAGAAGTATCTGATTTGATTAAAGGAATAGAATCGGACTCAAAAAAGATAAAACACTTGTAGATTTTAACGGAGAGCATGGGGTGATGTTGGAAAATTATTAACCACAAATGGAGGTAATTCTTTAATAATTGGGAAATTGTTTCCATTTTCATAGCAATGGAATATAGCCTTGTATATAAAACTACTTGTTGACTTTCTATATACTTTCCATTTATACTAACACTATGAAAGAACAGCAAATAAAATTATTCAGATTTATAAATGAATTTAGAACCCGCAATGGCCAAGGTCCTACTTTTGATGAAATGAAATTACATATTGGTTTAAAATCTAACCAAGTTGTTGACAACCTACTGAGTGAATTAACAAAGTTGGGGTACATCGAAAGGAGGAAAGGAATACCACGCGGAATTAATATAGTTCGTGGAGTTGAGGAATTTGTTCTGACACCAGAGTGCGCAACTGTGACCAAATACACGTTACAAATGCAAAACTCTCAGAATATAAGTAATAATTTATGGAGACTTGATGGTAGTAACTAATATACATAAAAAGCGAGAAGTGTGGAGACCCCTCGCCCTTTAATACTATCGTGTAATAGTAAAAACCTCAAGAGCAAATATGTCACTTACACTTTGTGTAACTACACCAGAAGGGATTGTACTAGCAGCTGATTCTAGACAGTCCTATCAAAGTCTATCAAATTCGTGGAGAGTCGGAAGCGACACTGCTACAAAGATAATACCCATTACAAAATGGATAGGCGTAACTGTAGCAGGCCCTGCTTTTCTCAAAAAGAAAGAGGAACCAAACGCTAGAAGTACAGTCTCATTTATTAGAGATTATGCGGAAACTCTAGAAGGAAATGAATCCGTAGAAACCGTTTCATTCGGATTAAGAAAATTTCTAGAGCAGTATTACGACTCTAAACAACAGCTTGAACAGATAAAAAAATTTTTGCTTTCTGAAATAGAGAAAAACAATGGAAAGGTAATCAGTGAAGAAATAGGTAAGTTTGGAGAAAGTATAAAAATAAGTTTTGAAGATGAGCACAAGAATCAAAAGACAGGGGTTGGAAACATTCCACCACTTTCTCTTATGATAGCAGGCTATGATGAGAAAGATGACAAAAGAAGAGATATGAGAGTACAAATGGAATATATCCCGGGACCTTCTAAAGTCATGAGAGAAAATAACGAAAAAAATCAGTTTGGAGCCAATTGGACCGGACAAACTGATGTGGTGCAACGTATTATTTTAGGAATAGATAGTCGTATTGAAATAGTTCCATTCGTGCAAGAAGCAAAAACAAAATTGGGTGAGAATGAGGTAAGAAAACAGCTTAAAGGTTTAGGATACAATATAAATTGGGGAACGATGACACTTCAGGATGCAATAAGTTTTGCAACGCTCATTATTGAAACTACCTCAGCAATACAAAGGTTCTCTGATGGAACAGTGGCCCAACCTGGAGGAATACCAGGTGTAGGAGGGCCAGTAGACACTGCTATACTTTTACCAGATAAAGGGTTCTACTGGAACAAAAGGAAAGATACTCAACTAAGTGAACCGAAAGATTCGTACCTTAAATAAATACTTTACAAACTTGCTGAAGCCTCAAAAAGTGATAATTTTGACAACTGGCGGAGGGGGTGGGATTCGAACCCACGGGTTACTTTCGTAACGCTTGGTTTTCGAGACCAGCTCGTTATGACCACTTCGATACCCCTCCAAGGGTTTTGCATTGTCATTTTAACATTCATATAATACCTATGCATGTCAAAGTTTAAAGATAGAATAATTCAAATAGTTAGATCAATTCCTAAAGGAAAAGTGGCTAGTTATAGCCAAGTAGCTTTAATTGCAGGATACCCAAGAGGAGCTCAACAAGTAGGTTGGGTATTACATACTGTGGGAGGAGAAAATGGAACTCCTTGGTGGAGAGTAATAAACAATCAAGGAAGAATAAGTACAAAGTGTTTAGAGCATACTCCAAGTATTCAAAAACAAATGCTAGAAGAAGATGGGATTACAGTTGCTAAAAATTTAGACATTGATATAGAAAAATATAGATGGAGACCAAGTGTAGCAAAATTAAAACAATTAGGACTAAGTGAAGAGTACACATATATCATTGAAAATAAATATTACCACTAGAGATTTTAATCTTTCTTTGTTTTACTAAAAGATTTAAATACTTCAGACACGCCTTCTAGATTAATCTTCTTGCTTAGAATTTTATTTGCAAGATTAACTAACTTACTTTTACTCATATCAACCTTAAAACCATTTAGTTCTAGAAAAATTATTGCAGAATAAACTCCGGTCCTTTTATTCCCATCAACAAATGGATGAAACTGAATTATTGACATTGCTAATACTGCTGCTTTATCAAATACCGTTGGATATAGATCAACCTCGTATAACACAGTCTGTGGTCTAAATACAGAGGACTCAATTAGTTGGGGGTTAATAATTCCGTGCTTTCCTCCAAATCTTTCTATTTGATAATCATGAAAAGTTAGTATTTCACCTAGTGTCAAGTATCTCATTTAGAAGCTAATTCCTTAAATGCAGCTTCATATCTATCTGCCACTTTCTCTGCCACACGTAAGACTTCAGGAGAAACATACTCCGTTTCAGTTCTTTTAATCATAACGCCATTTTGTACTTGCTCGAGGTAAACATCACTTTTATGATTTAAACCTAATTTCTTCAATACTTCTGCAGGAATAATTACACCTACAGAGTTTCCTATCTTAGTTAATTTTTGTTTGTATGTCATAGTAATAACATGTTATAACAGAGGGTAGAGAAAGTCAATGTCATAAAATCTACTAAAACTAAGGGGCTTGGTGGACCGTAGCAGAATCGAACTGCTGATCTCTGCAATGCGAATGCAGCGCTTTACCAACTAAGCTAACGGCCCTTAAGTTAACACAAATATCACCAATCTCGAGCTTTAGCACCCTTGTAAAACAAACCTGCTTTCATTCCAGATTCTGCAAGAGCAAGTAGTTCCTTCGCCGGTTCCCTGGGATCTCTTTCCGCATCAGAACCGCCCATATCAGTTCTCACCCATCCAGGATCAAAACTATAGACTTTAATATTTTTTGATTTTACACCCTCATCATCATAATAATTGCGTGTAAACATATTTACAGCAGCTTTGGCTATTCTATAAGATGGGACAACATTTCCCCAATCTTCAGTTAGAGATCCGTACTTAGAAGAAATATTAATAATAACACCCTTATCATTCATCAACGGTAATAATTTCGTGGTTAAATCTATCATTCCAACAACATTCACGTCCAAGGTTTTCCTAAGAGTATCAATATTAATCTTTGTCTCTTCTTTGTTTGCAAAACCAGCGTTATTAATCAAAACATCAATTTTTTCACCATTAACCTTCTTTGCAAAGTCTGCAATACTATCTGTATTTCCAAGATCTAGCTGGTAGGCTCTAAGA
>JBAQUF010000080.1:0-1554 GCA_049297375.1 Patescibacteria group bacterium | reverse complement strand
GAGTCCTGGTTTCCCGGTTTTAACAAGGGTCAGGAAACGATGCTGGGCGCCCTTCCCTTCTTTCATGTTTTCGGTCTATCGGTTGCCATGAATTTGGCCATCTACATGGGCTGGGGGGACATTCTGGTTCCCAAACCCCAACCCGAACCCCTGCTTGAAACCATCGGCAAATTCAAACCCACTTTTGCGCCTCTGGTTCCCACCATGTATATCGGCATGCTGAACCATCCGCTGATTCAAAAAACCGACATGACTTCCATCAAGGGATGTTTTTCCGGAAGTGCCCCCCTGCCGATCGAAGTCATCCGGGATTTCGAGAAAAAGACCGGGGCCGTGATTGTCGAAGGCTTCGGCATGACTGAATCCACACCGGTGACCCACATCAATCCTTTTGCCGGAGGCAAGCGTAAAGTGGGAAGTATCGGCATTCCCATTCCCTGCACCGAAGCCAAAATCGTCGACCTGGTTACCGGAACCACCGATATGCCGGTGGGAGAAACCGGAGAGCTGGTTGTCCAAGGTCCCCAGGTGATGAGAGGCTATCTGAACAAGCCCGATGAAACCGCTCAGACCATTACGGATGGCTGGCTGCACACCGGGGATATCGCCATGATGGATACGGACGGCTATTTCTTCATCGTGGATCGAAAAAAAGACATGATCATCTGCGGGGGCTACAACGTGTATCCGCGGGATATTGAAGAAGTGTTTTTCAGCCATCCCAAGGTTCAGGAAGCAACGGCCATCGGCGTTCCCCATCCCACGCGGGGAGAATGCGTCAAGGTCTTTGTCGTATTAAAAAGCGGACAAACGGCAACTGAAAACGAACTGATCGAATTCTGCAAGGGGAGCCTGGCAACATACAAGCTGCCGACCAGCATTGAATTCCGACCTGATCTGCCCAAGACCAATGTCGGCAAGGTGCTGAAAAAGGACCTGCGGGCAGAAACGCTAAAAAAGGGATAAACGTGTCAAAAAAAGGGGCGATTCTCTCAAATCGCCCCTTTGCCCGAGGGTCTCGCCTTTACCCTCGGAGTGTTTCCGTCATCTGCCATCCGTCTTCTGACTACTCGCTTCTGGCTTCCCCGATCATCCCCCGAAAGAAATTTCGGGAATTTCCACCGCGGCACCGCAGGAATTCATGATGGCCTTCATCTTTCCGTATGTTACGGGCAGAACCGACTGAATAAAGTATTCGGCGCTTCTGATCTGACCTTCATAAAACGCTGCATTCTTGTTCTTTTCGGCCGCTATCCGGCGGGCTTCAGGATCAAAACCACCTGCCTGCTTTTCCAGAAGCGGCGCGGCAATCGATGCCCGCCACAGAAGCATCCATGCCATCACCACATCGCCTGCAACCTCAAGAAATGGATGCGCATGGGCAAAGGCGGTCATGACCTGGGGAGACATGGCCGTTGCACCCAGATGCATGGCAACCTCACCAAGCTTGTTAACCGCGGCTTCCAGTTTTGCGGCATACGCTTCAATGCCCGCAATTCCCTTTGCCGCAGCAATGGTTTTCTGCATTTCGCCGAAAAGATCCATGACCGGTTT
>JBAQUF010000079.1:0-3600 GCA_049297375.1 Patescibacteria group bacterium | reverse complement strand
GATAAGATGATAAAAAAACTAACCGCAAAAACTCAAGAATTAAATCCAAAGTTGCCTCAGTACAGCAGTTCATTTTCAAAATGTGTAGTCATCAAACCAGAAACACAAGAGCTTCTCCTTAAAAAAGGTACTGTATACACAGTATTTAATATTTCTGGTGAATCTAATTTTGATACAGAGTTAGTTATTAAAGTGATTAATGATGTTATTCATGACTTTTATTTTCAATCAGAAAGCATTTCTCCAATACAATCAATGGAAAAGGCTATTGTTGAAACAAAGGAGAAGGTACTTCAACTATCCAACGACACTTTAACGTCTAACCCCCAAGGCATCAGTTTAAACATTATAACTGCAGTTCTGTGGGGAAGCGTTTTATACATAATAAAATTTGGAGATGCAAAAGGCTATTTAATGAAAGATGGGGCTATAACTCCATTGGATATGATATCTGAAGGTAATTTTTCTACTACATCAAAGGTTGTAGATGAAGATGAAGTGTTAATACTAGCTACAGAATATTTTGAAAAATCCTTTCCTCCAGAAAGATTATTATCATCAAGTATTGGGGAAGGAGATTTGGATCCTAACCAAGCTTGTCTTCTCATGAGACTAATAATAGATACTTCATTTTCAGATAATGAAGTTATTGATTTTGGATTAGGTGAAGCAGCCTCAAAAAATAGAACCAGGATAAGAGCAGAAAAAGTCACAAATGTAGTTAAGAGCATTTTAGATAGATCTGGAGCATTTATGAAAAGGTTATACGGAGTGTTCATCGCCTTAGGAAGAATGCTAGCAGATATTTTCTCAAAGGCGGTTCCAAGAAGAAAAGCTGTATTGCTGACAAGAAGTATTAGTCAAATATCCGGAGGAAACAAAGCAAGAACAAAAAACTGGTTATCTTTAGGTTTAATATCGGTATCACTAGCTTTTTTGGTATTCTTTATTCTTAGATCCACTGTACTTAAAAATGAGAAGAAAGAGCCTAACAAGACTACGGAGCAACAAACAAGTGAGGAGATTGTAAATGAGAGTGAAAGTGTAGTAACTGAAGATAAATCAAAAGATGAACAGTATAAGATAAAAAGAGTAACTCCAGAAGTATTTTATGATTTAAAGATTGCTAATCAAACATTAGAGCCAAGTGAGGTTGAAATAGTAGGAGATAAAATTGTTGTTGCAGATAAATCTTCTGGAAATATATATGTATCTGATGTGTCCACTCCAAACTTCAAATCTGAAGTTAATACATTTCCAGGCATTAAATCTTTAAACTCTACAGAAGACTACTTATCCTTTAGTGATAATGAAGGGTATAAAACATATAGTATAAAAACATCATCAGTATTAAGCTCATATAAGGTTGAGGGGTTGTCACTAACATTTCCATATGCAGGATTTATATACTCCATATCTTCAGATATTTTATCCAAGAATACTGAAAAGGATGGAAAGCTAGAAGGAGTCGTTTGGGCTCAAAACCCTGACTTTGTGAATGCTAAGTCAATGTCTATTGCTTATAGCATTTATATCCTAAAGGAAAGTGGAGACCTTGTTAACTATGCAAGTGGTTCTAAAACCAACTTTTCCGTTAGTGGCTTAGAAAAATCTTTCTTGGAGCCTACAAGAGTGTACACAAATGTCGATTTTAAGTATATATACATTGCGGATAAAGGAAATAAATCAATAATGGTTATAGATGATAAAGGAACTCTTGTTAGACAGTACAGATATGAGGATAGCAATGTGTGGAGTGATATTAGAAGTATTGCAGTATCCTTAGATGAAAAAACCCTTTTTATACTTAACTCAAGTAAAATCTATAAACTTGGGATAGAAAACTAACCCTTTTTGCCCTTTTCTGATACAATAATTCAATATTGACCGATAAGGGTATTAAAAGTAGAATACCCATGCCCAAAAGGATTAAATATGCAACTTAAAGCAGAACAAAGAGAAAAGCTTGGAAAAGCTACTAAATACATAAGAAGAGAAAACCAAATTCCAGCTGTGATATTTGGAAAAGGTATGGATTCTGCAGCTGTAACCCTTGGCTACACTGATTTTAACAAGGTCTATCAAGAGTCTGGTGAAACGGATCTTATTGATATCACATGCGGAGATAAGAAATACAAGGTTCTTATTAAAGATGTTCAGTTTGATCCTGTATCAGATAAAATATCTCATGTTGGTTTCTATAAACCGGACTTAACAGAAAAAATAGAAGCTCAAGTACCTGTAGAAGTTGTTGGTGAAGATATAAATGAACTTATTAAAAGTGGTGTGGCTATTGCTCTTCAGCTTTTACAAGAAATTACAGTTGAAGCACTTCCAGAGGATTTACCACATGAGTTTAAGGTGGATGTCTCAACTATCACGGAAGTTGGTAAAGGTATAACAATAGCAGATCTTGATTACGATAAAGAAAAAGTTTCTATACCAGATTTGGATCCTACAGAAGTAGTCGTTAGAATAGATGAGGTAGTTGTTGAAGAAGAGCCAATAGAGGAAGTATCAGAAGAGGAAGCAGTAGCAGGTGTAGAAGCAACAGAAGAGAAACCAGAAGAAGAAACTGAAGGCGTAGAATCACCTCAAGATAAGAAAGAACAAAACTAGTTAGGCCAAGAGTTTTCAATTAAAAGGTTATCATCTCCAACACTATTCCAAATAGCTTCTGTAACAAAAGGCATGAATGGATGAAGAACCTTCAAGCCTGTGGTAAACACATACTTTAAAACTCCAAGAGCAACTCCTTTATCTTCCCTTGTTTTGACATGTTCTATGTAACCATCAGCTACTTCATGCCACATAAATTGGTATATGAGATCAGAAGCATCTGAGAATCTAAACTTTTCCAGGCTACTGTCTACTCCATCAATTAAATCTTTAAGTTTTTGAATAATTTCTTTATCACTATCTTTTAAATCTTTATCATTACCTTCTTTGTATTCAATAACTTCATTATTCTCTGTCAACATCAACATAAATCTAGCCATATTCCATAGCTTATTTGCAAAATTTCTGTAAGCAATCACCTTATCTTTAGGAAATGCAAAATCTTTTCCATTTGCTGTTCCTGAAATTAATCCCATTCTTAAAGCATCTGCTCCATATTCATTAACATAATCCAAAGGATCAATAACGTTACCTAAACTCTTACTCATTTTTTTTCCATCTACTGCCCTAACTAAACCATGAAGGTAAACACAGCTAAACGGAGGCTTCCCAGTGAGATACATACCAAACATAATCATTCTTGAGACCCAAAATCTAATAATTTCCCATCCTGTTTCCATTACTGATGTAGGATAAAAGTAGTTAAAATCATCTGAGTTTGGGTACCCTAAGGTAACAAGAGGCCAATGACCTGAAGAAAACCATGTATCAAAAGTGTCTGTTTCTTGTAAGTAACTATCATCAGGCTTTATTCTGGAAATGATACTTTTAGCATCTTTTGGAGCAATTAAACTTTGCAACCCTTCTTCTATATCACTAAAGGAGTATTCCTTTAGAAGATCTACTATTCTCCCATTTATTCTTTCTTTCTTCTTATTTAAGAATGTTACCTGAAGATTAGGATTATCAAATATAGAATAC
>JBAQUF010000078.1:0-3797 GCA_049297375.1 Patescibacteria group bacterium | reverse complement strand
GATAAGCTTTTAGATATTCAAAAAAAAGGGAAGGAAAGAATGAAAAGAATAGGAAAGGTAGATATCCCTCAAGAAGCATTTAGGCAGATATTAACAAAATAAGCGGGAGTGAAGATATCAAAACCCGCTTAGTGTAAATACTACTTGGCAACAAACGCTACTAATTTCTCTCTATTTTCTGAAAAGTTTTCTTTTGTGAAAAACTCTAAACCACAGAACAGATTATCCAAAAGCAGCACGGCTACCTTAAGGGATAGCCTATATTCGGCCTTCATTTTTACTGCCCATGCTGTTCCGTCTTCCGTAGGATTTATATCGGCATTTTCAACACAACAATCAACAAGCAGGGTAACATTATTTTCACCTGACACTAACCTCTTAAGTCCTTCTTCGGCCAGATCAAAATGGTTAAATGTTATAAACATTACAGATGGGTCAGCCCTGGAAAAAGTGTCTCTAACAATATCTACCCAGCTATGACAAGAACACACATATATAAGTACTTTCTTCATGATATTCTCCTTTTCTCTTGATTGATCAGCAATATACCAGGAAGATAAAACACATGCAAATACGATATTTTAGGGCTTTTTTAGAGAAAAAAATAACCGGCTTTTTGTTAAAACCGGTTAATAGCCACCCCATCGAAATCATTTTAATAGAAGGAGTAAAGGAAGTGACAAAGCAAAGACCAAAGCTGTAATACTAACTGCTTCCTTAAAAGTAATTTCCGAAGGTTCTGGTTTTTTAATAACCTTAATCGCATCATACCAAAAGTGCTTTATGATTAAAGTCGATACCAAAAATACAAGAAGAAACCAAAGCACAGCTCCTATAAGATTCCGTTAAATACAAATGGGCTAACACCCTTGTTCCTGGTAATTGTAGTTAAAAAAAGACCGACTTTTGTATGTAATGTTGGTCTATTGAGCTAATAGCTTTATTGTATCTTTCGTTGATTTGCTTGTCTCTTTCCAATTGCAACCTCAAAGATTTCTTCTATAACTTTTTCTGTTTCGGGACCAGTTATTTGAACATCTTCATCTGGGGAATGTGGAATAAGAAGCAAAGTGTAGGTTCTACTGGTTACTCTTTCAAACAAGAAGCATTTAGACAGATATTAACAAAATAGCCAATCCGTTTTATTAGATTGGCTACTCTTAAGTGTACCTATTTATTAGCTTTTGGTAAAACCTTCTCGTAAATGTAACTAGTCATTTCATATTTAACAACATCAGTTCTTCCAGCAATTTCTTTGTCCGTTGCAGCAATTCCAAGTGATCTTATTCGTTCAACAAACATTCCATAAGCTATAAAAACAAGCGGGGAACACTTAGCAATTTCCTTAGCATCACTAAGACACTTGAATGCCTCCTCTGCAATCTTGTCTGCTGCATAATCTACGATCTCCTCAACACTAGGTTCTCCTTTCACAATATCCTCCTTTATTATTAGTTTTGACAAACATTTATTAAATTTCCCTATTGCCTATCCTTTTCTTGAAATGATCAAGTTAGTCAACCTTCTTTCCATTGCATGCATAAAAAGCTCTTCCAAATTGGTCTCTGTTGCTCCCTCCACCACCTTTCCGTTTATCGAAACATGGATGGGTTGATCAGAATAGTGTGGAATTAATATCAACATGCACTGGCTACCAGTTTGTTTTTCAAAAACTTCCAATTCCTCGTCGAGGTTTTCAAGTGCTTTCGTTATCTTTGGGTCAATACTTATCATCACTACTCTCCTCTTTCTCTAGTTTTTGACCATATTATAACCTTTGTTACCTAAAAGCAACTCTTCTTCTTGACACTCTTAGCACTCATGGTATATTACTGATAATATGTTAACGGACAGACAAATAGAATTACTTCAAGCAATAATAGACGACTACATAGACACAGCCGAGCCTGTAGGATCTGTAGAAATAGTTAAAAATCATAACTTACACTGCTCTCCAGCAACAATAAGAAACGAAATGGCTAAACTCATTGATCTTGGATTTCTTGAGATGCTTCACACATCATCTGGAAGAGTCCCTACTAAAATGGCTTACAGAATGTACATAGAACAAATGATGACTGAAGAAGAATTACCTGTACTTCAAGAAGTAGCATTAAAACAAAGACTTTGGACGAATAGATTTGAAATAGAAAAACTACTAAGAGAAACAACACTTGCAATGTCAGAAGCAACAAAATGCTTATCAATAGCAACAACAAATGAAGGGTTTGTAACATATGCAGGAACAGTAAATGTCCTTGAACACAAAGAATTCTGGGATATTGATATTGCTAAATCAGCATTAAGAATATTAGATAGCTACGAAATCTTAGATAGAATATTTCAAAGTGTTACCCCAGGACAAGACGTATACACGTTAATTGGAGATGATATTCCAGCAGAAAATCTTCAAAAAAGCACAATAATATTTACACCTTATAAAATTGGCGAAAAGGGAGGTTACCTTGCAATTTTAGGTCCGTCAAGACTAAACTATTCAAAGATTATTCCAATAGTTAAATATACTAGAAAGCTACTAGAAGAGTTAGGTGGATCTTGGTAATAATTACCCTACTGCCTAAATTCATATATGAAAGAAGCAAAAGAAACAAAAAATAAAGAGTTAGAAAAGTGTCAAGAACATATTAAAAACTTAGAAAAGAAAACCAGCGACTTAGAGAATAACTGGAAAAGAGCACTAGCTGACTATAAAAACCTGGAAAAAAGAATACTTGAAGATAAGGAGCAACTAGCTTTTTATATCAAAAAACAAACAATAGAAAGTATACTACCCTTTCTGGATAATTTAGAAAAAATAGAAGAACATATAAAAGATAAAGGTTTAGAATTAACACTAAAGGACTTTAAACAAACACTATCATCTATGGGAGTTGAAGAAATAAAAGCCTTAGGAGAAGATTTTGATTCGAGCAAAATGGAAGCTGTTGAAATTAGTAAGGGTGAAAAGAATAAGGTTTTAAAAACATTAAGTAAGGGTTATTTATTAAATGGAAAGTTATTAAGACCAGCAAGAGTAATAGTTGGTCACTAATTTAAGGAGGAAAATATGTCAAAAATATTAGGAATAGATCTAGGAACGACTAACAGCTGCATGGCTGTAATGGAGGGTGGTACCACAAAAGTTATACCAAGTGTAGAAGGTGGAAATACTACCCCATCAATAGTAGTGCCAGATCAAAATATTGTAGGAATTCCTGCAAAAAGACAGCAAGTAGTAAATCCAAAGAATACTGTCTTTTCAATTAAAAGGTTAATGGGAAGAAAGTATTCTGATCCTGAAATACAAAAGATAAAAAAGAACTACCCCTATGAAATTATTGAAGGACAAAATGGTCTAGCATGTGTCGAGATAGAAGGAAAAGTTTACACACCTCAAGAAATATCTGCAAAGATATTAGCTAAGATGAAGGCAGATGCAGAAACTTTTCTTGGTCAAAAGATAACAGAAGCAATTATTACAGTACCAGCATATTTTAATGATTCTCAAAGAACAGCTACAAAAGAAGCAGGACAAATAGCCGGATTTGATGTTAAAAGAATAATAAATGAACCTACAGCTTCTTCTCTTGCTTATGGTCTTGATAAAAAGAAGAACGAAAAAATTATTATATATGACCTTGGAGGTGGAACGTTTGATGTGTCTGTTCTTGAAATTGGAGACGGGGTATTTGAAGTAAAAGCCACAAATGGAGATACATACCTTGGAGGAGATGATTTTGACCAAAGAGTAATAAATTATCTTCTTGAAGAATTCAAGAAAGAAAATGGGATAGACT
>JBAQUF010000077.1:0-5282 GCA_049297375.1 Patescibacteria group bacterium | reverse complement strand
CAATAAAAGATGCAGTTATACTAGCAGCTTTATCAATAACAGCAGCTTTAATGCTATCTATGTACGAAAACGCATCATTTACTAAACTTATATTATCTGCTTCAATCATTACTAACTTTTTCTTCATTGCAATAACAGGAACATTCCTAGGATGGGTACTGGTGGTAGCTGGTATAGCTTCAGTAGTGTTTTTTGCAGACAGAGAACTCCTAGCAAATAAAAAATTTTATTTGATTACTCAAGTTGCGTTAATGGCTATTATCCTTGGGGCCACCCTTCTTCCAACAACAAGGAGTATCATGATTGATAAGGACTACGTTTCAGAGTCTTTACTTCCTGCTAAAGAAAGTTGGTACATAGCTACCTCAACAATTCAAGACTACCCAATACTTGCAACAGGACCTTCTACATTTCACTTAAACTACACAAGATATAAACCGTTATCTACAAATAATACTGATTTATGGGACAAAAAATTTGATAAACCATACAACGAGCTATTTAATATTATTGGAACCATAGGTATTGTAGGAACTGTTGCAACTTTAATATTTGCATCAAAGGTACTCAAGTTCTCATACTCATCAAAACAAATCAAAGGAGACAACGGTCTAGCTAACGTAGCAAGTGCTTTGACAGTAGTGATAATGATATCCTACTTATTTACTTACGCCAGTGTTCTAAGTGTCTTTTTACTATTCTTTTTTCTAAGCATCTTAATAGGGGCTCATGCAGTTGGGGAAAATCAAACAAAATATGTTAAACCACTTGTTATTGAATCCACAAATCTATCTTCTATAGCAACGGATAACGGTTCGGTAATAGCTTCTCAATACACAAAGTATGTTTTATGTGTACCAGTATTTTTAGTGGCAGGATACCTAGGATTTATAAGCTTCAAAAATTATGCTGGAGAATATTTTATGAGAAGGTCCATAGCTGCAATTATAAAGAACGATAGCAATGGCACATACAACTTTCAAAGGTTAGCTATAAAATACAATCCTAACAGAGATACATACTACGATTCATTTGCAAGAACAAATATTTCTCTTGCTAGTGCTTTGGCTTCGAAACAAAGTTTAACAGATGCCGATAAACAAACTATCCAAACCTTAGTAACTCAAGCTATTAAAAACACAAGGCTTGCTACAGAGGTCGTAGGACCGTTAAATGTTAGCAACTGGGAAACAAGAGCCTTAATATATAAAAACCTGATTAATGTGGCTCAGAATGCTTCAGATTGGGCTATAAACTCATACAATACAGCTATTCAGCTTGATCCTACAAACCCTAAGTTAAGACTTGATCTAGGAGGGATCTATTTTGCCAAAGGAGACTTTCTTTCTGCAGCAAACCAGTTTAGACAAGCAACGTCCCTAAAACAAGATTATGCGAACGCTCACTATAACTTTGCATTAGCTTTAGTAAAGCTTAAAGAATATGACCAGGCTAAAAAGGAATTTGATATCGCAAAGCTTCTTGTTCCACAAAATTCTGAAGATAGAAAGCTAATTGAAAAAGAAATTGCTTCTCTACCTCAACCAACAGTTGCAGGAGCAGCAACTGAAACCAAACCAACTGTTGAAGAGTTAACTGGAGTTCAAGAGGATGTAAAGCAAGAACCTTTAATAAACACTGGTGAGCAGAATACTGAGCAGAATCTAAATACAAAGGTTCTTCCTCAATAGAACGCTAATACTGAAAACACGAAAGACTAAAACTAAGAGAATAAACAAATCAAAAGTTTACAAAGACTTTTGTGTGGGGTCTTTGCGGTTTCGATCCTACCCAGTGTTTGACAAGGACAATGCATAAACCGTTGATTCAGATTAGTAAAGTGTTATCATAGCGTTGATATGAAATTAAATTTTGCCATTATTTGCGATAATGCCTTCACAGACGAGGTCGGAAGACTAAGCATTATTCAAACCTTTGATGTAATATTTGCATCAAATTTTCCAGCGATACATCCAAGGCTGTCAATTGTAACTAATTATGCCTTGGAAGAAAAGGACAAAAAAGACGAAGGATATAAACAAGTACTAACGATAGTTAACGCTAGTACAAGAGAGCCGATGCTTAGTTTAGAAAACATAGTAACACCAAAGATAGGAAAAGAAAGTAACATTCAATATATCACAAACATTGTGGGATTATCCTTTCCAGCCGAGGGTATTTATGAAGTGTCCACAAAAGTCAATGGAAAAGACTTTGGTAAAGTGGCTATTATTAATGTAAATAAGAGTACTGTCCAATCCAACTAACTTTAATGCCAGATAATACCAAAACGCCTAATTACAAAGAGAAAACATTTACAAGCTCAGAGGTCGGACAACACACCCCCTCTCCAAGTTCAGCTTCATATACAGAGATCTACACTAGACATATAGAAAAGCTCGTGAAGGATAAAGTAAATGAAGCAGTTGAGGACAGACAGATAAAATACACAGAAGTTCTGGGAGTATTCGCAACACTTTTCACTTTTGTATCAATAAACATTCAAATATTTAGCAGGATTACATCCCTTAACAACGCTCTCATCTTTGTTATTTTAGAATTCTTGTGTTTAGCAGGCTTTGTAATCCTACTAGATATTATTTTAAGCAAAAAAGCCTTTTTAGGCTATATAATCATCATAGTTGCTGCTCTATTAACTACAATATTTATCTTTCTGTTGCCAGAAACACCTCTCTCTTTAGAAGAGGATCACAAATCCAATGAGATGGAAGAAAGAATTGATGTTATAGAAAAGAGATTTAATGATCACATAATCAGGAATAAATAATACTTCGATGTAACATTACCTTTAAAATACATTTAATCTTCATGAGATATCAAATCTTTATAGTGGAGTCCTAGACAGGCAAGTTATTAAACTCGAAGCAAATCATCAATTATTCCTAGACTGGTAGACTATTTGGGACTATGTTGGAACTTCGCA
Source organism: Patescibacteria group bacterium (assembly GCA_049297375.1). GTDB lineage: Bacteria > Patescibacteriota > WWE3 > UBA101185 > UBA10185 > JAAZNV01. The sequence goes on along the minus strand of JBAQUF010000077.1, from coordinate 2,338 downwards.
ACAATATTTGAAGAAGCAAAACAGGTACACCTAAGGTGTTGCTGTCTCATTTTCATCCTGAAGGAGAAAATATGCCCAAACCCTTATACGCAGTTAACAATTTATACAAAATATTGTATGATTATTTCATGAAGGTACACCAATTAACATCAACCGCTATGGATATTACAAAAGTACTTGTTGAGAATCCAGATAAGGAATTCTATATCAATGAACTTATTAGAATTACAGGTAAATTTCCTAATTCTGTTACAAACTCTTTAAAAAGGCTAAGAAAACTTGGTTATGTGCGATCTAGAAAAGTCGGAAATAAAATATACCTTTCAATAAGTGAAAACGGTATCGAAAACCTAAAACAAAGCCACGAAGCGATTGATTACCCAACTGACTGGGTTAAGTTACTTAATAGGAAGGTTGCCTGTTCCTTTAATGCAGCTGTATGCCAAGCAAATATCAGTACTTTGAAAGATATCTACGGTGCTTTAATTCCGTCTTTTTGGAGTAATGGTATAACCAACGGAGTTTATTACAGTACAGGCGAACTAATAAATCTTGCTAAAAAAATAAGCTCTTTAATAGAAAATGATAAGGACTTTACCATCAATGATATTAAGAATTGTAATAAGTATTGTTCCAAACTGGTTAGATTTACAAAAAAGATAGGTAAAGGAGGGCTGAAACATCTTTCTAATGACAGGCTCAGAGAGCTTCTAGAACAGTTTTATAACTACTACCTTGAACTTCTCGTGTTTGTAGCTGTTCCTCATTCAATTGAAAGGTATTTCGAAACAAAAATTCGCGATGAAGTAAAGTCGAAAAAAGATTTGGAAATACTGTTATCACCTGCTTCTCTAGAATTTAAAGAACTGGAGGACATGTTAAAAATTGTCGAACATATCAAAAAGCATGGGTATGACGAAACATACCAAAATCTTTTAGAAGAGCAGATGAATAATTACTGTTGGTTAAACATGTGGGATATAACAGAGAATCCTTTGACTTTAGATCATTATGATAAATCAGTTAAAGAAATTGAACAAACACTGAAAAATCCGGCTAAAGAGATAGAAAAACTTAAAAATGCAGAAAAAAATGCGCAACTAAAGCTCACTAGAACCTTGGAAAAGGTTGGAGCATCAAGAAGTCTCCAAGACCACGTTAACTTATTGCAAGAATACATAAAGCTTAGAACAGTTAGAAAAAATTCGATATCTGAGGCACATTATTATATAAAACCTTTACTTCTGGAAATCGCAAAAAAATTAAATATTAACTCAGAGGATATTTTCTTTCTGTCATACCAAGAAATTATTAACTTGATGAAAAGACCTTCAAGACGTTTACTAATTGAGACAGAGATCTTAAAAAGAAAGGGGGGCTGGGGTATTTTAATGTTAAACGGAAATATAATAATATTATCTGGTATTAAAGGGGTGGTTGAAGCAATAGAAAGATATCACATTATTCCTAAACCAATTGAAGGTAAAAATAACTTAATTACAGGAAGATCCGCAAACAATGGCTACGCAAAAGGGCCAGCGAAAATTGTCTATAATGTTGGTCAATTAAATAAAGTAGCAAAAGGCGATATATTGGTAACAAAAATGACTACACCTGATTTTGTAATGGCCATGAACAAATGTGCCGGAATCATTACTGATGAAGGGGGCATTACATGTCATGCCGCAATAGTGTCTAGGGAAATGAACAAACCTTGCATTGTGGGAGCAAAGAACGCAACCAGTAACATTCAAGATGGCTATATTATTGAATTAGAAGCAACAAAGGGGTTTGCAAGAATTGTTCAGAAAAACATTTTGAACCAAAAATCTACTAGGCTATACGGAAAGTCTGTCTTTGGTAAAACCATATTCGGAAATGTGAAAATCATAAATGATGATGTTGATTTAGCTAGAGTTAATGTTGGGGATATTATAGTAGCACCACAATTAACGCCAATTGCACTTAGTGTACTTTATAAAGTAAAGGGTATGATCATAGAGGAAGATTCTCTAACGTCTCACGCAGCTTTATATTCAAAGGCTATGAATATACCTTGTGTTATGGGAGTTTCTAATGCTAGAACTATGCTTACTGATGGAGAAGAAATAAAAGTTGATCCCACAAATGGAGTTATTGAAAGAAGACTAGCAGGATAAAAGTAGCTCAAGCGAATTTCCATGCCATCACAAAAGCTATAGAAGAATAAGCTATAAAACTGGAAAATTAATTTACAAAAACCCTTTGATTTGATAGCAAAACTACCTAAAAATGCTGTAAATTGGTGGACCGTACCGGGATCGAACCGGTGACCTCTTCCATGCCATGGAAGCGCTCT
>JBAQUF010000076.1:0-2200 GCA_049297375.1 Patescibacteria group bacterium | reverse complement strand
TAATCAACTATGAGATAATATTTATGAAATAATTAAGGAGAGAAGGAAAAGGAGAAACAAAATATCTTTTTATTGCTCTAAAAGCTCATCTATCTGCTCTATTCTTCTAGATAAATTAAACTGTTCAGCAATAATCTTAGCAGTATATAAATCTGCTTTTGTGTTATAAACCTTGTATCTATCCATTAAAAGACCTGTTAACCAAACCCATTTAGCTATTTGGTCTTTTGTCTTTTGACTTATGTTATATAAATCTTCTGATTCCTTTAAAAACCACGATTCTATTTCATCTTTTGAAGAACTATTATCAATTAACGCACCAATAACTCCATGATCAAACCAAACTATATCTTCCCTATTTGATTTAAAAGCTAGTTCCCTAGCCTCTTTTGCAAGATTAATGCCTTTTGTTTTATCTTCAGTGTTAAATTCTGATCTTGATAATTGCCTTAAAGACACTGCTTTATAGGAATTGTTATCTAAATCTTCAGCTAATTTCTTGGATCTTTCAAACATTTCTTTAGCTTCTCTATACTTCTTTAAATGCCAAAGAGTTAATCCTTTCTCGCCTAAATATGTAAATAGCTGATCAGAATCAAGTTGTTTTTCATCAATCTCATTGAACAAGCTCAAAGCTTTATTTAAATCTCCTGTTTCTCTTTTGTCTCTTGCTATACTTAGTTGCTTTTTGAATTGATCTTTTTTCATATTAATACCTCCTTGTAATGGTGGGCGATGTAGGGATCGAACCTACGACCTTTCGGATGTAAACCGAATGCTCTAACCAGCTGAGCTAATCGCCCTAGTACATGCTATTTTAACAGTTAAATAAGAAAATTTCACTTTACTTCCTTTTAATTTCAGGATATCTGTCAGGATTATTTAAATAGTACTTAGTCCATTTATTATCATTAGTAGCACCAACCTTATCTAAATAAAGTCTCTTATCAAAACCTCCAACTCCTACTCTTTTCTCCTTAAGTAGTTTCTTAAATTCTTTATCAGATAACTTAAGATAAGCTTTTAGGTAATCAGTAACTTCAATAACATCTACTAATTCTTCCTTTAGCTTATTTGTATCTTTAATATTTAACATTTCTGTGGATTCTTCTACCAGTTTAATAACTAGCTCTTTAACAAATTTCTTTTCACTTAAAACCTTTACTCCAACTGGTTTTTCACCACAATCTTTCATAAGCTCAACTATTCTATCTCTAACTAACTTCTTGAAAGAAAAGTATCTCATAGGCTCTTGTATATTTTTCATAGGGTAATTATATCAATCTAATCAAATAACCAAGGCAAAGGTTATTTAACCAATTCAACATCCGATTGATTAATAAAAATAGGGTTAATATCAGCTCTTTCATTAGTTTCTGATAACCATCCTAAACTTAAGAATTCCTTTTCTCCTTCTATAGAAAGGTAATCAGAAAATCTACATTCTCCTTCTATATCTTTAGGAGAACCAACTAGCAAGTTTAAAACATATTGATAATCATTTTTATTCTCTAGTTTATAAGTTTTATCTTTATATTTAATTATTTCTTCATTGCCAATAAATTCGTCTGGAATTTCTTTTATATGACCTATTACTTCATTTGCATAATAAAACTCTTCGTCATTTTTAATTGCTAAGAGAAATGACTCATCTTCAAAAATTATCTTAATGTATTCATCATTATTCTTTAAGTAATTTTTAGCAGTAAGTCTAACCATTGCTTTTACTTTCTTTTCAATTCCTTTAATTTTTAGGATAGTGTTTTTACTAGAATTGTTAATTAAACTGCTATATATAGTTTGAAATTTACTCATAGAATAATTATAACAATATATTGAGATTCTTGCTGGAAACACTCTTATAGAGAATGGGTTTATATGTAGGCATTAAAGGATAGTGAAATTTGGTGGAGTATTATGAACGATGTTGCGAACTTTTTTTATAGATGTAAATTCTTTAGTTATAAGGTAAAATTCTGTCATAGTGAATAAAACTACTCCAAATACTATTTCCATTGGAACCCAAATCCATAACGACAAAATTATGGAAGCTAAAACTTACCTTAAAGACAATTTTGATAATAAATATGATATAGATCCTCATTTTAATTTTATTATTATGGCGATGCCTGACTATCGATTAAAAGATTTAGAGGCTATACTTGATGACTATTTTAAAAGCTTAAAGCCGTTGAAATTA
>JBAQUF010000075.1:0-27902 GCA_049297375.1 Patescibacteria group bacterium | reverse complement strand
ACATTAATGTTTGATGCGTACCCTAAAACTCCAGGAGCAAATCTTGGTATTATTCTAAAAGCTAAGGATACAACTACAATTAACGAACAATATATAAAAACAGCCTTGTTGGAAATTAAACTTGCTCTTTTCTTCTTTTCAGGATCAGGAAGAAAATTATGAACAAACTGATACTTCTCAATCGACTTTGGATTCTTTCTCCAGTGTTTTATGATTGTAGGATTCTCTTGCGTTTTTTCTTTAAATAGATTAAACGGCATTATGAAAATTATAACATCTTGAATATCTAAAAATAACGGTAAGTTAACAAGATAAAGCTTTTTTCACAAGCTCATATACTTCATTAGGAGTGCCTTCACCATCTATTTCAATAAGCCTTCCTTGATTCTTAAAGTAGTCTATTGTTTCTCTAGTCTCCTCATCAAATATTTCCAGTCTTCTTCTTGTGGTTTCCTCAGACTCATCTTCCCTTTGAACTAGATTTCCTCCACAAAAATCACAAACTCCTGGTACTTTAGGAGGAACAGAAACCAAATTAAAAACAGCTTCACAATTATCACAGGTCCTCCTTGCGTTTATTCTTTTTATGGAAGTTTCTGGAGATACTTTTAGGTATATTACCTTATCAAATCCAGGGTCAAAATAGTCTAAATCTTCTTTTCTTCTACCCCATCCATCAAATATAAATCCGTTCCTTGCTGAATCTTTTGCAACCTCTTCTTTTAGCAATTCAGCTGTTATATCCTGTGGAACCAATTCCCCACTTTCCATAATATCATCTATCCTTTTTTTCTGAGGATGGTTCTCAGACATACTTCTTAACACGCCACCAACTGAGATAAGGGGAATGCTAAAGTCTTTACTTATCTTTTCTCCTACTGTTCCTTTTCCACTAGCAGGAGGGCCTATCAATAAAATATGCATATTAAAAATCTGGAAGGCCTAAATCTTTTAACTGGCCTCTCATTTGTTTTTCTACTTTCTTATCTACATCTCCAAAAGTATCATTAATTAAATCTTTTAGTTCTTTTTGGTCTTCTCCGTTTATTTCAATCTTTTGAATCTTCTTATCCCCTCTAACAACTATTCTCACACCACCTTTTTCTTTTGTTGAGTATATTTCTTCTATTTGCTTCTTTATCTTGCTTTGTGCTTGCTTAAATTTATTTAATTCTTTTACTTTTTCAAACATAGACATATTCTATCAATTATCCTAAAAACTTTTCATAACTCCTTGTAACCATTAAGGATTCAACTTGTCTAACTGTCTCAAGAACAACAGAAACAACAATTAAAATACTTGATCCTCCTACCATTGTGGAACTTACTCCAAATATATTCTGTATTATATAAGGAAGAACAGCAATTATTCCTAAAAACATTGCACCGGAAAGAGTAACCCTAGTAATAATTTTCTTTAGGTATTCTGCCGTAGAACCTCCTGGCCTTACGCCAGGAACAAAACCCCCTCTTTTTTTAATATCATCTGCAATTTTTTCTGGCTTAAATTGAACGAATGTATAAAAGAAAGTAAAAGCTACAACCATTAAAAAGTATATTAAATTATAAGAAAAAGTCTCTGAATGGAAATACGTTGTTAAAAAAGCTCCGATTGCTCTAAGTTTAGTATTATCAGATGCCATAAAAGGACTTCCAATAAGACCAGGAATTGAAACAATGGAAACAGCAAAAATTATTGGAATAACTCCAGCTTGATTTATCTTAATGGGAAGATAGTTTGTTACTTTCTGAGATCTTTCCCCTCTTCGTCCATATTCAAGAGTAATATTTCTTGTTCCTTCATTAACAAGTACAACTCCAATTATTACCAGCAAAGATACAAGAGCAAGTATTAAAGTTCCCTGCCAGTTTGAATTGAATATTCCCGTTATGGCAACTAGGACAGAAGCAGGCAACCTACTAATAATTGAAACAAATATCAAAAGGGAAACTCCGTTTCCTACTCCTTTTTCAGTTACTAAATCTCCAAGCCATACTAAAAACAAAGTGCCTGCAGTAAAAGTTAATAAAAGGATCACTAAACCTAACGGGTCTAATGAATTAATTACTCCTTGTTTACTAAGCAAAAAGTAAATACCATAAGATTGAATAAATGCCATTGGAACTGTTAAAAACTTCGTATAAGAGTTTATTTTTTCTTGGCCGTATTCACCTTCCTTAGACATTTCCTCAAGTGATGGGATCATCATGGTTAGAAGTTGAATAATAATGGAGGCGTTAATATATGGTCCTAAACCAAGAGTAACAATAGAAAAATTCTGAAAACCTCCACCGCTAAATAAGTCAAAAAATCCAAAGAACACATTACTTTGTAAATATGACTTGATAGCACTTGTATCAACACCAGGTACAGGAATATGAGCTAAAAGTCTAAAAATAGCAATTACTGCTACTGTGAAAAGTATTTTTCTTCTTAACTCTTGAGATTTAAATACTCTAAGCATTTATTTTAGAACCAGATTTCTCAATTTTTTCTTTAGCTCTTTTAGAGAATAAAAAGTTCTTCAAAGTAAGTTTTTTCTTAAGATCCCCGTCTGATAATATTTTAACACCCCCTAAAGGAATCTTCTTGATTATTCCTTTATTCATCAACATTTCTGGTGTTACTGTTTCTCCATCTTTAAAAGAGTTTAAAACACTTAAATCTATAATAGAAACTTCTTTAAATGTATGACTTTTAAAACCACCAATTTGTGGTAATTTCTTATACAAAGGGGATTGGCCACCTTCAAAACCAATTCCAAACTTGGTTCCTCTTCTTGCTTTTTGTCCTTTTGTTCCTTTTCCAACTGTGTGTCCACCTTTACCGCTACCTCTACCCCTACCTACTCTTTTTGATTTCTTATCTGTCTTGTATTTAGTTAATTTAGATAACTCCATATTATTTCCTTAATTTTTGTAATGCTTTAATAGTGCATCTAACATTAGAAAGTTTATTCTTTGAACCTAAAACCTTAGAAGATACATCTTTAATACCTGCTAATCCTGCAACTATTCTTACAGAACCACCAGCAATAATACCTGTTCCTTCTGGAGCTGGTCTTAAAACAACTTTTGCAGATCCATATTTAGCAGACACTTCATGAGATATAGTTTTCCCTTTTAACTTTATCTCAACAATGTTTTTCTTTGCTCCTGCTATAGCCTTTTGAATGGCGTCAGAAACATTTCTTGCTTTATCATAACCGTAACCAACCTTTCCATTTCTATTGCCAACAACAACCAAAACTGTAAATCCAATGGTATTTCCACCTTTTATCTTTTTAGAAACTCTTTTTATCTCAAGAACCTTTTCCTCATATTCACTTACCTTAGGAACAAAATTTTGGTTCGTTCTGCTACTTCTAGCATTTCTATTATTTCTGCTGTTTCTATTATCAGGTCTATTGTTATTTCTTTCTTCTTTTTTCTCTATCATAAGCTTAATCCTCCTTCTCTAGCACCATCTGCAACAGCTTTTATTCTCCCATGATATCTAAATCCATTTCTATCAAAAACTACCGTCTTTACACCTTTCTCTAATGCTTTCTTAGCAATTTCTTTTCCTACTTCAAACGCTTCTTCACACTTCGTTTTTCCTTTTAAATCTTTTACCTTTTGAGAAGAAAACTCAACTAAAGTTATTCCTTTAACATCATCAACAATTTGAGCGTAAATATATTTATTGGACCTAAAAACTGTTAGTCTTAGCTCATCAGATTTACCAAGAATCCTTCTTCTAACTCTCATTTTTCTTTGTATTCTATTGTTTTTTCTCAATTTAACGTGATACATATTATGCTGCTCCTCCAGATCCAACTTTTCCCGCCTTGCCAGCTTTCCTTCTTACTCTTTCACCTTCGTATCTAATTCCCTTTCCTTTATATGGTTCTGGCTTCTTTATCTTTCTTATCTTAGCTGCTATCAACCCTACAAGCTGCTTATCGGCACCTGATATAGTAAGATGAGTATTATCAACAACAGTTATTGTTATTTCTTCAGGGGCTTTAAAATCAACAGGGTGTGAAAAGCCTACTGTTAAAGTTACTTCATTTGGAGAAACTGATTTGGCTCTATAACCTACTCCAACCAACTCCAGCTTCTTCTCAAATCCGTCAGCTACTCCCTTTACCATATTTGCAATTAAAGCTCTTGTTAAACCCCAAAGTGCATTAGACCTTTTTGATTCATGAAGTACCTCAACCTTCACAATACCGTCTTCTACCTTTACTCCAATTTCTCTTTCAAAACTACATCTTAGTATTCCCTTAGGACCTTTAACAACAACCTCACTTCCGTTCACTTCAACGGCAACTCCTTGTGTTATTTCAATTGGTTTTCTTCCTATTCTACTCATATTAGTAAACCTCACATAAAACTTCTCCACCAAGTTTCTTCTTTCTTGCCTCACTTCCAGACATAATTCCCCTTGACGTTGAAACAACAAGCACACCAAGACCTTGTAGGACAGCCCTCATTTCTTTTCCACCTTTGTATATTCTTCTTCCTGGCTTAGATATTCTTTTAACCTCAGTTATCTTTGCTTTTCCATCTTCTTTTACAAGACCAATGTGAATCATCTTAGCTGAACTCTTTTCTTTCTTAAAAACTTTTACACCTTCTAAAAATCCTTTTTCTTCCAAAACCTTTGCAATAGATTCACATTCTCTTGAGTAACAAACTTCTACAAAATCTCTACCTGACATAGAGCAATTCTTTATTGTACTTAACATGTTTGATATTCTATCTACACTCATTTTTACCAACTAGCCTTTCTGACTCCAGGAAGCTCGCCCTTATGAGCCATTTCTCTAAAACATTTTCTGCAAATCTTAAACCTTCTCATGTAACCTCTTGGATTTCCACATATAGAGCATCTAGTGTACTCTCTTACACCAAACTTTTGTTTTCTTTTATGTTTTGCAATTAATGCTTCTTTAGCCATACTTACTTATCTTTCTTTTCTTCCGCAAACGGAAAACCAAATTCTCTTAGCAAAAACTTATTTCTTTCAACTTCTTTAGAATTAAAAACAATAGTTACTTGTAAACTTCTAATTCCTTTTGTAGTATTTGGATTTACTTCAGGGAATATAACATGTTCTCTTATACCAATGGAATAGTTTCCATCGTGATCAAAAGACTCTGTGCTAAACCCTCTAAAGTCTCTAATTCTTGGAAATGCAATATTAACAAGTTTATCAAAAAAAGCCCACATTCTTTCACCTCTTAAAGTAACAGCGTATCCCACCACATCTCCTTGTTTTATCTTAAATCCGGCTTCTGATTTCTTTGCTGATCTTGGATGTACCTTCTGACCAGAAATATTTGAAAGTTCGTCAGCAAAGGATTCCACAGCTTCTTTGTTTTCTCTAAACGACCCAATACCAGAATTAATATTTATCTTAACTATCTTTGGCACTTCCATAACATTTTTAAGTTTAAATTCTTCTCGAATCTTTGGAGCAATTATTTTATTGTATTGTTCTTTTAATCTATTCATTATTTTTTATCCAAAATATCCCCAGTTTTCTTATTTATTCTATACTTTTTTCCATCAACTACTTTATAGCCTATTCTTACGGTCTTTTTACTCTTTTCATCGTAATACATAACATTAGAAGCATCTATTGGTTTCTCAACACTAATAATGCCACCTTCTTTTGATACAGCTCCTGGTTTAACATGTCTTTTAACAATCTCTACACCTTCAACAACTAATTGATTTTTGTCAGACAACACCTTTAATACAGAGGAGATCTTCCCCTTGTCTTTTCCTGATATAACTTTTACCTTATCACCTTTTTTTATTTTCATATGTTTATAAAACTTCCTTAGCTAACGAAACAATCTTTAAGTAACCTCTATCTCTAATTTCTCTAGCAACGGGTCCAAAGACTCTTGTTCCAATTAAGTTTTTATCTTTATCTACAACAACAGCTGCATTGTCATCAAATCTAATGTAACTTCCATCTTTCCTTCTTATTTCTTTCTTAACTCTAACAATTATTGCTTTAGCAACTGTATGATCTTTAACTACCCCTGTTGATGATGCCCCTTTAATAACAACAGTAACTAAATCTCCAATTCTTGCAGATCTCTTATTTGATCCTGGAATACCCATGATCTTTAAAGATACTGCTCCTGAGTTATCAGCTGGATTTAAGTAAGAACCAATAGGCAACATCTTATTTCCCTTTCTTTCCTTCTTTAGAAATTTTGTCTATCACTTTAAAAGAAACTTCTTTTGAAAAAGGTTTACATTCTTCAATAATAACCTCATCACCCTTAACAACACCCATTTCATTTCTAGCTTTAAGCCTTACCGTGTTTTTAATAATCTTATCGTAAATAGGGTGTCTCTTAGGCATTTCTACTGCGACAACTACAGTATTCTGCATTTTATCCGACACAATTTTTCCTTTAAATGTTTTGGCGCTCATGTTTATTTCTTAGAAGCTCCTTTTTCCTCTTTCAATTTTTCACTTAATAAAGTTTTAATCCTAGCAATATCTCTTCTAATTTGACTAGCCTTTTTAACATTCTTTTCCTTTTTTTGCAAAATATCAGAAACAACCTTTTGAACTTCTTTTTCAAGACTAGTTATTTCTTTCTTTAATTCTTCTTTTGTCTTTTTTCTAAATTCTTCTAGTTTAATCATTTTAATATTCTTTCTTTATATTCCTTTACTCTTTTGATACAAACTTTGTTCTAATAGGAAACTTAGCAGATGCTTTATGAAAAGCTTTCCTTGCTGTTTCCTCAGAAACCCCAGCTATTTCAAATATTATTTTTCCTGGCTTCACCATTGCTGCATAATGATCTGTTGGAGACTTTCCACTTCCCATTCTTGTTTCATTTGCTTTTTTAGCTACTGGTTTATCAGGAAAAGCTCTAATCCAAAGCTTTCCTCCTCTTTTTGTTTCATGCATAACAGATTTTCTTGCAGCTTCAAGCTGTCTTGAAGATAATAAACCCCTGTCAACTACTTTAAGGGCATAGTCTCCAAAAGCAATAACAGATCCTCTTACAGCCATTCCTCTGTTGGTTCCTCTTTGCTGTCTTCTAAATTTTACTTTTCTTGGCATTAACAACATATAGCAACCTCTTAAATTTCAAGCTCTCCCTTATAAATCCATACTTTTATACCAATTGTTCCAAAAAGCATTTGACAATGATACTGAGCATAATCAATATCTGCTCTTAAAGTTTGAAGAGGAACTGATCCTTCTTTATAAACTTCACTTCTTGAAATAGTATTACTACCACTTAATACTCCAGCTAGTTTTATCTTTATACCCTTTGCTCCTTTATCCATTGCAGAACGAATAGCAAAAGTAACTACCCTTCTATATGGAACTCTTCTTTTTAATTGTCTTGCAATATAGTCGGCAACAAGCTGAGCTTCAACTTCAGGAGCTTTTACTCCTTCTGCTGTTATCTTTACCTTTCCCTTTGTTATCTTCTTTATTTCTTTTTCTATTTCTTCAACACCAGTGCCCCCTCTTCCAATAACAACTCCCGGCTTTGATACTTTTATCAAAACGTTTATTTCATTTTCAGTTCTTTCTATCTCAATACTTTTTAACCCTGCAAGACTTAATTTATCTTTTAAAAGTTCTCTAATCTTTCTATCTTCAAGAACAAGATCAGCGTAGTCCTTTTTAGAAGCGGACCATCTTGAAATCCAGTTTTTTGATATTCCTAATCTATACCCAATAGGGTTTATCTTTTGACCCATTAATTTTTACCTCCCTCAACTAAACTTACATAAATATGGCTTGTTCTTCTTAATCTTGGATCAGCGTGTCCTTTAGCTCCAGGCTGCATTGTTTTTCTCATTTGTCCTCCACTAACCCATATTTCACTTATCTTTAGCTTTGATTTATCTAGTTTATTATTATTAACAGCATTAGCTTCTGCAGACTTTATAACTTTTAAAATCATCTTTGCAGCTTTGCTTGTATCAAAGGCTAATGTAATCTTTGCTTGCTCCAAACTTTTACCTCGTACCAAATCCAATACAGTAGCTGCCTTCTTAGGCGATACTGATGCTCCCATGTGTTTTGCTGTTACTTTTGTTTCATTCATATTTATTTAGCAGCAGATGTACTTGATGCTGCTGAGTCTTTCTTTGAAGAATGTGCTCTAAATGTTCTAGTAGGAGCAAACTCCCCAAGTTTGTGACCAACCATAGACTCTGTAACAAAAACAGGAAGATGCTTCCTGCCGTTATAAACTTCAAAATTTAAACCAACCATTTCAGGAACAACAGTAGATCTTCTTGACCAAGTCCTTATTGGTTTCCTATCACCAGCTAAGGCTTTCTTAACTTTTATCATTAATTTTTCTTCTGTGTATATTCCTTTTTTTAGTGATCTAGACATAATTTTCCTTTTTAACTATTTTTTAACCCTTCTATTACTTACAATAGTATAATTTGTTCTAACTCTTCTTCTAGTCTTAACTCCTCTAGTAATCCAGCCCCATGGAGATTTTGGTGAAGCCATACCAATACCAGATGTTCTGTATTTTCCTGCATGTGGGTGATCTCTGTGTGGGTCTCCCATAGCAACTCCTCTTACGTGAGGTCTAACTCCAAGGTGTCTTTTTCTTCCTGCTTTTCCAAGTCTAGCGTTTCTTTTATCAACGTTTCCCAAAACTCCAATTGTTGCACAACATCTTCCCATTATCTTTTTAACTTCCCCGCTAGGAAGTTTTACATTAACATAGTCTCCCTCTTTTGCAATAATTAAGGCTTGGTTACCAGCTCCTCTTGCAAATATTCCACCAGCTTTTGGATTTATTTCTATATTATGAATAGAAACTCCAAGTGGAATGTTAGACATTGGAAGACAGTTCCCAACAGATACTTCTGCGTCTTTTCCTGATACAACTTCCATTCCAACCTTTAATCCTTCAGGGGCTAAAATATATCTTTTTTCTCCATCCTTGTACGCTAAAAGAGCTATATTAGGACCTCTGTTAGGATCATTTTCTATACTTAATACCTTTGCTGGAATTCCAAACTTTTCTCTCTTAAAGTCAATTACCCTGTAAAGTTTCTTAGCTCCCCTTTCCATGTGTCTACTAGAAACTGTTCCTTTGCTTCTTCCAACGGGACCTACAGCACCTCTAGATAAAGACTTGTGTGGTCTAATATGATCAACATCCTTCACTAAGGTTTTTCTTGTTCTTAATCCTTCACTTGTAGGTCTATATGTTTTAATCATATTTATTCTTTAGGAAACAAATCTATACTTTGTCCTTCTTTTAACTTAACAATTGCTTTCTTCCATTTAGATGGTTTTGACATTAACCTAGTTCTTGAAACTCTTTTTGATTTTCCAGGCATTATTGCAGTACTAACTTCAACAGCATCAACCCCATAAAGTCTTTTCATTTCATTAGCTACAGATCTTTTTGTTGCTGACATATTAACCTTAAACACATATCTTCCTTCACTAGCTAAAGCGTATGATTTTTCTGTAACTATTGGTTTTATTACTAAATTACTTAGTCTCATCTTTATACCTTCCGTTAACACTTAAAACTGCATCTTTTATAAAAATGATGTTACTTGCTTTAACAACATCAAATGCTCCTAAAGTTCCAGCGTTTACCAAATTTAGTCCTTTAACGTTCCTAGCACTTTTAAAAACATTTTCATCCTTTGTTAACCAAACAAGAATAGACTTACCTTCTATCTTTAATTTGTTTAATGCTTCTGAAAATTTCTTTGTATTTGGTTTATCAAACTTAACTTTATCCAAAACAATAATTTTCTTTTCTTCCATTCTTTGAGAAAGAGCAGATTTCAACGCCAATTCTTTTACAGTTTTGCTTACTGATAATCTCCAATCCTTAGGTTTTGGACCATGAGCAACACCTCCATGAACCCAAATAGGACTTCTTATTGAACCTTGCCTTGCTCTTCCAGTATGTTTTTGTGCCCAAGGCTTTCTACCACCACCAGAAACTTCTGCTCTTGTTTTAACAGAAGAAGTTCCTTGTCTTTGATTTGATAAGTAAACTCTTAAATATTGTCTAAGTGCTCCTTCATTAGGTTTGATACCAAAGACCTTATCACTAAGCTCTATTTCTTCTATCTTTTCACCTTTTAAATCAACAACACCTACCTTCATTTGTTTTCTCCTAAAATCTTTACTTCAATTTTTGAATTTCTTGCTCCCGGTACCGGACCAGAAACCATAATTTGTTTTAAATCAGACACTACTTTTACTATTTTTAAACCTTTAATTGTTATTCTTGCATTTCCCGCTCTTCCAGCCATTCTCTTCCCTTTTAAAACTCTTCCTGGAGTTTGAGATCCAATTGACCCAGGTGTTCTTGCTTTAATTCCTTGACCTCTTGTTGCAGGACCTCCGTGGAATCCCCACTTTTTCATGACACCTGTAAATCCTTTTCCTTTTGATTTCCCTACAATTACAATATCTTTGTTTTCAATATCAGATGACACCTCATCGTTGCAAGCAATTATAGTTACAGGAACAACCTTTCCATCATTTGTAAAAACTTGTGTCATATTTAGTTTTTTTCCAATTATTTTTTCCATTTTTTATAAAAAAATCAGCGCCTTAAGGGCGCCTGCCTCAAACAACCCCTGCATTACTAATTTATTATTCTATGTTCTTTTATTTATCATTAATTGTTTACTAACAGATCCACAATCCAAAAAGCTCAAACATAGTACTACATCTTAATCGAAATGCCAACCCCTGCTGGTAAACTAAGCTTTGACAAAGTTTCAATTGTTGACGATGTAGGATTTAGCACATCAATCACCCTTTTATGGGTTCTTAGTTCAAACTGCTCCCTTGACCTCTTATCAATGTGTGGTCCTCTAATAACAGTAAATCTTTCTATCTTTGTTGGCAAAGGAACTGGACCTACTATTTGAGCCCCTGTTCTTATTGCAGTATCAACAATTTTGGAACAACTCAAATCAATAATCCTACTATCATAGGACTTTAACTTTATTCTTATCTTAGTTTCTTTTTGTGTCTTTGTTCTTGCCATTTCAGAATAAGAAACCCCCTCAAAGAGGGGGTTTCATTAAATCTTCTTATTAATTTCCTATCTTACTTACAACTCCTGCTCCAACTGTGCTACCACCTTCTCTAATAGCAAATCTCATTCCTTCTTCAAGAGCTACTGGAGTAATAAGCTTAACAGACATCTTAACATTATCACCTGGCATAACCATTTCTACACCAGATGGTAAAGTAACTTCACCAGTAACGTCAGTTGTTCCCATGTAAAATTGAGGTCTGTATCCAGAGAAGAATGGTTTATGTCTTCCACCTTCTTCTTTTGATAGAACAATTACTTCAGCTTCAAATTCTGAATGAGGCTTAACTGATCCTGGTTTCGCAAGGACTTGTCCTCTTTCAACATCTGTTCTTTCTATACCTCTTAAAAGAATTCCAACATTGTCTCCTGCTTGACCTTCTTTTAATGATTTCTTGAACATTTCTACACCAGTAACAATTGTCTTTTTAGTATCTCTTATACCAACTATTTCTACTTCATCATTTACAACAACTTTTCCTCTTCCAATTCTCCCAGTTACAACAGTTCCTCTTCCAGAAATTGTAAACACATCCTCAATTGGCATTAAGAATGGTTTATCAAGATCTCTTACTGGAGTTGGAATATATTCATCAACTGCTTTCATAAGTTCTTCAATACTTTTTACACCTTCTGCATCACCTTCCAAAGCTTTAAGTGCGGATCCTTTAATAATAGGAGTTTTATCTCCTGGGAATCCATACTTTGTTAAAAGTTCTCTCACTTCAAGCTCAACAAGATCCAAAATTTCCTTATCTTGAACCATGTCTACCTTGTTTAAGAAGACAACTATAGCTGGAACGTTAACTTGCTTTGCAAGAAGAATATGCTCTCTTGTTTGAGGCATTGGTCCATCTGGAGCTGAAACTACTAATATAGCACCATCCATTTGTGCAGCTCCTGTAATCATGTTCTTGATGTAGTCTTTGTGTCCTGGAGCATCAATGTGGGCATAGTGCCTTTTTTCTGTTTCATACTCCACGTGAGTAATATTAATTGTAATACCTCTTTCTTTTTCTTCAGGGGCGTTATCAATACTATCAAAGGCCCTATATGAAGCCATGCCTTTATCTGCAAGTACCTTTGTAATTGCTGATGTTAGGGTTGTTTTACCATGGTCAACGTGGCCGATAGTACCTACATTTACATGTTCTTTATTTCTTACGAAATCTGACATTTTTAACCTTCCTTTCGGTCAAATAAATTACAAATTTAGGTTTATAGTTAACCATTCTGGACGTGTGTGAATGTTCTTTTTAAAGAACGCTCGCTTCCGATCAGAATGGCGTTATTTTAACCTAAAAACATTTACTAAAGCAAGACCTAGTTAACCAAATAAGAATCCAAAAATCAAGGCTTTTTCGCACAAACACCTATAATACTTAAAAATGGAAAGTTAATGCCTAACGTTATCCTTGCTTAAACCTTCTGCAATATTGGATGGTACCTCTTCATAATGGCTTGGTTCCATGGTAAAAGAGCCTCTTCCCTGGGTCATTCCCCTTAGTTCAGTAGCATAACCAAACATTTCTGCAAGAGGAACTCTAGCAACGATAATTCTTGCATTACCCCTTTGCTCTGTAGAATCAATCTTTCCTCTCTTTGAAGAAATATTACCAATTACATCCCCCATGAAATCTTCAGCAACAATAACTTCAACCTTCATAATAGGTTCAAGAAGAAAAGTATCCCCTGCTCTTTGAGCTTGTCTTAAGGCTTCAATAGCTGCCATCTTAAATGCCATTTCTGAAGAGTCCACTTCGTGAAATGAACCATCAACAAGAGTAGCTTGAAAATCCACAAATGGATAACCTGCAATAACACCACTTTCTGAGGCTTCTTTGATCCCTTTTTCAACAGCTGGTATGTATTCCCTTGGAATAGCACCACCAACAATTTTATCAACAAATTTAACACCCTCTCCTCTTTCAAGAGGTTCAACCTTGATGACAACATGGCCGTATTGTCCCCTACCACCTGTTTGTCTAATATACTTTCCTTCTGACTCCACTGCTTTTCTAATTGTTTCTCTGTATGCAACCTGAGGAGTACCAGTATTTACTTCAAGATTAAATTCTCTTTTCATTCTGTCTACAATAATTTCAAGATGAAGTTCGCCCATTCCATACAAAAGTGTTTGTCCAGTTTCAATATTTGTTTTTATAGCAAGAGTAGGATCTTCTTCTAAGAATTTCTTTATTACCTGACCCATTTTATCTCTATCAGCCTTAGTTTTTGGCTCCACAACAATGCCAATAACAGGTTCTGCAAAACTAATTTTATCAAGAACAATTTTGTTATCTTCTAAACAAAGAGTGTCTCCTGTTATAGCTTCAAGACCTACACCTGCTCCAATTTCCCCTGCAGTAATTTCTTTTATTTCTTCTCTATGATTTGCATGCATTAAAAGAATTCTTCCTAATCTTTCTTTTCTATCTGCAGTAGAGTTATGAACATAAGAACCAGATGTTATCTTTCCAGAATAGACTCTTATATATGTAAGTCTTCCAACGTACGGATCTGTTTGAATCTTAAATGCAAGTGCAACAAAAGGTCCGTTATCATCTGCTTTAAGAAACATTTGTTCATCTGTTCCTTCTCTAATTCCAGCTATATCCGGCTTGTCTTTTGGAGAAGGAAGATAATCAACAACACCATCAAGAACTTTTTGAACACCTTTATTTGAAAGGGAAGCACCGCAAAATATTGGATAAATTTCAGCCTTAACAGTTAAATCTCTTAATCCTTGCTTTATTTCTTCCTTTGTTAACTCTTCTCCAGCAAGATATTTTTCAATTAGCTTATCATCTGCTTCAGCTACTTTTTCTACCATCATTGACCTGTACTTCTTTGCTTCTTCTACCATGTCTGCTGGTATTTCAAACTCAACTACTTTTTCTCCACCAGCACCTTCAAACTTATATGCTTTCATTTCAACAAGATCGATCACTGCTTCAAATGTATTTTCAAGACCAATAGGAAGCTGAACTACTACTCCTTTGT
The DNA here is from genome assembly GCA_049297375.1 of Patescibacteria group bacterium. Lineage (GTDB taxonomy): Bacteria > Patescibacteriota > WWE3 > UBA101185 > UBA10185 > JAAZNV01. Next base: position 13,809 of record JBAQUF010000075.1, on the reverse strand, counting down.
TGGTAAGTTTTTCTGCAACGGACTTAACTGACATATAAAAATCACCACCAACTTTATCTAGTTTATTTACAAAAAATAGCAATGGAACATCATACTTTTGAGCTTGTCTATAAACAGTTTCTGATTGTGGTTCAACTCCTTGTGAACCATCAAGAATAATAACCCCTCCATCTAAGACTCTTAAGGATCTTTCAACTTCTGCTGTAAAATCAACGTGTCCTGGGGTATCTATTATATTTATTCTGCAATCCTTCCAAAAGCATGTAGTTGCAGCAGATGTGATAGTAATTCCTCTTTCTCTCTCTTGAGCCATCCAATCCATTTGAGTATTTCCTTCATCAATATCTCCAATCTTATGAGACTTCCCTGTATAAAAAAGGATTCTTTCAGTGGTAGTAGTTTTACCTGCATCAATATGAGCAATAATTCCTATGTTTCTAATCTTCTCTAAAGGATATTTTTTATTTATACTTTCAACCATGTTTATATTTTCTCCAATGTCAGGAAATTATAATTAAAATCTTGCAAAATGTGCAAATGCTCTATTGGCTTCAGCCATCTTGTGTACATCATCTCTCTTTTTGGTAGCATCACCAACATTTTGATAAGAGTCTACCAGTACATTATGTAATCTTTCTACTACTGGCTTACCCTTTTTTGATCTTGCTGCACCCACTATCCACCTTACAGCTAGTGCTTCTGATCTGTCATGCTTAAGTGGAATTGGAACTTGATACGTAGCACCACCAACTCTTCTTGATCTAACTTCTTGCTGAGGCATTACATTTTTTACTGCTTGTTCAAACATTCTTAAGGCTTCTTTTTCATCTTCATTTAGTTTCTTAATTGCTCCATAAACAATTTCTCTAGCAACACTTTTCTTTCCTCTTGTCATAACAACACTAATCATTCTAGCTACAACTTTTGATTTAAAAATTGGATCTGGATTTAATGGTCTTTTCTTTGCTCTTTTACCCCTCATAATTATTTCTCCTTAGGCTTTCTTACTCCATAAATTGATCTTGATGTTTTTCTTCCTTCAACTCCAGCAAGATCTGCTGTTCCTCTAACTATTTCATATTTTATACCAGGAAGATCTTGAACCTTTCCACCTTTTACTATAACAACGGAGTGTTCTTGAAGATTGTGTCCTTCTCCTGGAATGTAAGCTGTAATTTCTCTTCTGTTTGATAATCTTACTCTTGCAACTTTTCTCAAAGCAGAGTTTGGCTTCTTAGGAGTTGAGGTTCTAACCAATAAAACAACTCCCCTCTTTAGAGGACTATTGTGCTTTTTCACCCTTCTTCTTTTAGTATTAAAGGCCTCTTTTAAAGCGGGTGTTTTTGCCTTCTTAACTTTTGTTTTCCTAGCTCTTCTTAAGAGCTGATTAATCGTTGGCATATTAGTCTATTCTGGCTCTTTCCCCTGTGGGAATCAACTTTCCAATAATTACATTTTCTTTTAGACCCATAAGGTAATCAACCTTACCAGAACAAGCTGCATCGGTCAATACATTGCTTGTGTGAATAAATGATGCTGCTGACATCCAACTATCTGTATGAAGAGCAGCTTTTGTAATACCAAGCATTATTAGTTTCCCGGTTGCAGGGGTACCACCACTTGCAACAACTCTTTCTGTTTCTTCATCAAATCTTGCTCTTGTTACAAGCTCTCCTGACATAAATTCTGTATCACCTGTTTCTTCAATTCTTACATGGTTGAACATCTGCTTTACAACAGTTTCCAAGTGTTTGTCGTTAATGGCAACACCTTGAGATGCATACACACCCTGAACTTCTTCAATAATGTACCTTTTTGTTTCATCAACACCAACAGTTCTATATAAATCGCTTAAGTTCAAATTTCCATTTGTCAATTTTTGACCTTTTCCAACAAGCTCTCCATCTTTTACTAGTATTTCTTCAATAGGATCAATGGAGTATTCAACAACTTCTTCACCAGGATCAGAAGGAATTACAACTATCTTTCTTTCATCCCCATTCTTTTCGATTCTTACAGATCCTGACATTTCACTCATAACTGATAAGAACTTAGGAGCCCTTGCTTCAACAAGTTCTTCTACTCTTGGTAAACCTTGAGTTATATCTTTTCCAACAATACCTCCAGAGTGGAATGTCTTCATTGTAAGCTGAGTTCCTGGTTCTCCAATTGATTGAGCTGCTGCAACTCCAACTGCTGTTCCAACATTAACAGGTTTTCCGGTCATAAGATCAGCGCCATAACACTTTGCACAAATCCCTCTTCTTGCTTCACAATGCATTGGAGATCTAATAATAATCTTATCTATTCCTGCTTTTTCAATTTCTGCAACGTCTAATTCAGTTAGATATGTATCTGCTTTTACTATTACCTTATTTCCAGCTTTAGCATCCTTTGCTAGGATCCTCCCAATTACTCTATCGGAGAATGTTTGAAGAAGAGTACCTTTTCCAACAATCATTTCTCTACCTTCAGATGTACCACAATCTTCTTCTCTAACTATCACGTCCTGACAAACATCAACAAGTCTTCTTGTTAAATACCCTGCATCTGCAGTTTTCAAACCCTTGTCAACAAGTCCTTTTCTTGCTCCTCTTGATGCAACAAAGTATTCAAGAGCTGAAAGTCCAAGTTTAAAGTTTCCAAATATTGGAATTTCAACAACTCTACCAGTAGGATCGGCAACAAGACCTTTCATTCCAGCAAGCTGTTTGACTTGGTCTCTAGAAGCTTTTGTAGACCCTGACTTAACTAAAATCTTAACTGGGTTATCTTCTTTAAGATTTTCCCAAACAGCACTATCAACTTCTGCTATTATCTTATTCCAAATATCTTCATTTTGTTTTCTTCTTTCTGACTTGGTAATTAAACCTCTTCTAAAGTAGCCGTCTACTTCAGCAACTTGTTTCTTACCTTCATTAATAATTGCATTTCTATTTGATGGAATCTCAATATCAGCAAGTGATACCGATTGACCACAAATAGTTCCATATTTAAGTCCAATGTCTTTAATATCGTCAATCAACTTAACAGCAACTTCATTAGGATCTTCTCTTAACACTTTTGTTAACAAAGCATTTATTCTCTTTTTGTCCATGGCATCATTAATATACCCATACTTTTCTGGTACAACTTTGTTAAAGATAACTCTTCCCGGAGTTGTTTCTAAAATTTCATCATTTAATCTAACTTTTGCTAATTGTCTTAAATCAATTTCATTATTTACGTCCATTGCATACATCATTTCTGTTTCATCAGCGTAAACTTTATTTAAAACTGGTAACTTTTCATCAATGGATGTTATGTAATAAACACCAAACAACATAATCTTTGTAGGAATGGATATTGGTGATCCATTAGAAGGATTAAGAAGATTATTTGAAGATATCATTACTTCCTTAGCTTCTTGTATTGCCTTTGGTGAAAGAGGCACATGAACAGCCATTTGGTCGCCATCAAAGTCAGCATTAAATCCTGTACATACAACAAGAGGAAGTCTAATTGCATTACCCTCCACAAGTTTTGGATAAAATGCTTGAATACCAAGCCTCCAAAGAGTAGGTGCTCTATTTAATAGTACTGGGTAACCTGCAACAACTTCTTCTAGAATATCCCAAACCTCTGGAACTCTTGTATCAAGGAAGAATTTTGCACTTTTAACATTAGGTGCGTAACCTCTCTTTAATATTTCTCTTAAAACCATTGGCTTAAACAACTCAAGAGCCATTTCTTTTGGAATACCACACTCATTAAGTTTAAGGTCAGGACCATTTATGATGACTCCTCTTCCTGAGTAATCTACTCTTTTTCCAAGAAGGTTAAGTCTAAATATTCCTTGCTTTCCTTTTATCATATCTGCAAGAGATCTAAGTTCCTTTCCTCTTGTAGTAGTTCTTGCTTTCTTTCTCCTCTTTGATGAGTCAAACAAAGCATCAACTGATTCTTGAAGCATTCTTTTTTCATTCCTAACAATAATTTCTGGCGCCCCAAGATCTAAAAGTCTTTTTAATCTATTGTTTCTATTAATTAGTCTTCTATACAAGTCATTAAGATCAGATGTTGCAAACCTTCCACCATCAAGCTGAACCATAGGTCTTAAATCTGGTGGAATTACAGGAATTGCGTCCATAATCATTCTGTCAGGAGTAATGCCTGCTCTTCTAAACTGGTCAACAACTCCAAATCTTTTTGCAATCTTTTGGGCTTTCTGTCCCTTAGCGCTTTCAAGTTGTTCTCTCAACTGTTCTGCAAGAACATTTAAATCAGTCTTATTTAAAATTCCTTTTAAAGCATCTGCTCCAATTTCTAATTTGCAGTATTTATCTAAATAAGAAATAAGAGAAATATATTCATTTTCTGAAATTACAGAATGAAGGCTTACACTTTCAATTTTCTTTTGAATAAGTTTGAATTTCTTTTCTTGTTCTTCAACTTTCTTATCATAAGCAGTTTTTATCTTTTGTATTTTTTGTCTAATCTTTAACTCTTCTTCCTTTGCTTTCATTTCATCTTTTATCTTTGAAATACCTGCAAGTTCTTTTTCAGTTTCTTTCATTTGTACATCTAATTCTTTTTGAAGAGATGCTTTAGTAACTTCTAAATCTTTTCCAACTTGAGATATTGCTTTTGCTTTATTCTTTTCGTCAATTTCTGTAACAATGAATGATGCAAAATAAACGACTGATTCAACATTTCTTGGTGTTAAATCAAGAAGAAGTGCCATTTTTGATGGAATGCCTTTAAAAAACCAAACATGAGCAATAGGAGATGCTAATTTTATGTGACCCATTCTTTCTCTTCTTACCCTATTATGTGTAACCTCAACGCCACATTTATCACAAATTACACCTTTGTATCTTATTCCTTTATACTTTCCACAATAACATTCGTAGTTTTTGGAAGGTCCAAATATTCTTTCATCAAACAGCCCGTCTCTTTCTGCTTTAAAAGTTCTGTAGTTTATTGTTTCTGGCTTTGTTATTTCACCATAAGACCACTCCAATATTTCATTGCTTGAGGCAAGATATATTCTTAATGCATCAAAATCTTTTAGTTTAGTTATATCTCTCATGTTTATTCCTCAGAACTTTCTACATCTTCTTTAATTTCTTCAACACCGGCTTCTTCTAATTCTTTTACGTCTATTACTCCGTCTTGAGCAATACTTTCAGTTTCCAACGTATCTTCCTTCACTTCCTTTGAATCATCTTCTTTTTCATCAGAAGATTCTTCTGATGAATATGCCTCAAGTCCAAGTCCAAGACCATTTAATTTTCTAACAAGAAGTTTAAATGTCTCTGGAACTGTAGCCCCCGGTATTTCATTTCCTTGTATTAGCGCACTAAATGCTTGAACTCTTCCCAACATATCATCTGATTTTATTGTTAACATTTCCTGAAGCATATAAGCTGCACCGTATGCTTCAAGAGCCCAAACTTCCATTTCTCCAAATCTTTGACCTCCAAACTGAGCTTTACCTCCAAGAGGTTGTTGTGTAATAAGAGAGTAAGATCCTGTAGATCTTGCATGCATCTTTTCTTCAGACATGTGTACTAGTTTTAAGATGTAGGAATCACCAACAACAATTTCATTGTGGTAACACTCCCCTGTTCTACCATCAACTAATTTCATCTTTCCTGAAACTGGGAATCCTGCTTTTTTAAATTCTTCAATTAGTTTTTCTTCTGGAATTCTTTGAAGAGCTGGAATCTCATAAAATTTACCTAGTTTCTTACCAACTGCTCCAAGAGAAGCTTCTAAAATTTGACCAACATTCATTCTTTTTAAAACTGCTTCTGATGAGAAGACAATATCAATTGGAGTACCGTCTAGAAGTGTAGGCATATCAACAGCTGGAACAACAGCTGAAATGACACCTTTATTTCCGTGTCTTCCGGCAAGTTTATCTCCAATTTCAATCTTCTTTTGCTGAGCCACATAAACAGTAATCTCTTCAATGGTTCCGGCTGGCAAAGACTCATTATCTTCTTTTGTAACCTTCTTTACCCCAATAACAACACCGTGTTCACCGTGTGGCATTCTTAAAGAGGTGTCTCTAACATCCTTTGCTTTTTCTCCAAATATTGCTCTTAGTAATCTTTCTTCTGCAGTTAAATCAACTTCTCCCTTTGGAGCAACCTTACCAACAAGAACATCTCCAGATTTAACCTTTGATCCTATTGCAACTACTCCATTTTCATCTAAGTTTCTTAATGTATCTTCAGAAACATTTGGAATATCTCTTGTTATTTCTTCCGATCCAAGTTTTGTTTCTTGAACTGAAATTACATAATCAGATATATGAATTGAAGTTAAAACATCTTCTTTAACAAGTCTGTCTGAAATAATAATCCCATCTTCAAATTCAAGACCTTTGTAAATCATGTATGCAACTTTGACATTTGTACCAATAGCAATTTCTCCATCATCAACGGATGGACCTTCTATTAAAGTATCTCCTTTTTTAACTTTTTGATCTGTTACTACTTTAACTACTTGGTTATAACAAGTGCCACTATTGGTTTGAACAAACTTCTTAGCATTGTATTCAACTTTCTTGTTTTTTCCAGATGATAAGTATTTAACAACAACCTTTTCAGCATCAGCATAATCAACTACTCCATTCTCTTCTGCCACAACCAAAGCATTTGTATTTCTTGCAACTTCTTCTTCAATACCAGTTCCAACAATTGGTCTTTCTGGTCTTATTAAAGGTACAGCTTGAGACATTTGCTGTGTACCCATGGTAATTCTTGTAACTTCATCGTTCTGAACAAAAGGAACAAGCCCAGCTACTACTCCAAGTACTTGAGCTGGAACGACTTCAATATAATCTGCTAAGGAAACATCTCCTAAGAAAAACTCCCCGCCTCTTCTTAGTGGAACTTGAGTATCAACAATATAACCAGAATCATCAACTTCTATAGACTGATCTGTAATATGTACATTTTCTTCATCATAAGCTGCTAAGTAAACAACTTCATCTGTTAGTTTTACCTTTCCTTTTGAATCTTTTTCAAGTTTTATATAAGGAGTTTCTAAAAATCCGTATTCATTTACCTTTGCATACAAGGACATATAGTTAATAAGACCAACATTAGGTCCTTCTGGAGTTCTAGCAGGACATATCCTACCAAAATAGGAGTTGTGAACGTCTCTAACTGAAAAGCTTGCTCTTTCTTTAGTTAAACCCCCAGGTCCAAGAACAGAAAGTCTTCTTAAGTGATCTAACGCTGTTAAAGGATTTTGCTGATCGTGAAGCTGTGAAAGTTGTCCTGTTGCAAAGAATGCATGAACTGCAGCAGCTATTGCTCTTGGAGATATTAGTATAGAAGGATCCGGTAATCTATCTCTTGGAGCTAAGCTCATTCTTTCTTTAATATTCTTTTCCATTCTTAAAAACCCTACTCTCATCTGCCACTGAAGCAGTTCACCCATGCTTTTAACTCTTCTATTCCCTAAGAAATCTACATCGCTTGGGTCACCATTACCATTATTTAATGAAATTATTCTTGAAAGTATTTTTATTAAATCTTCAAGCTGAAGAAGTCTGTGTTTTGGATCATTAGGAAAATCTAAACCTAGTACTTGGTTAAGCTTAAATCTTCCTACTGCCCCCATACTATATCTTCTCTTATTAAAAAACATTGCATGAACTAAAGCTTTAGCATTATCAAGTACAAGAGGTTCTCCAGGTCTCATCTTCTTGTATATTTCAAGGCAAGCTTCATCAAAATTTGCTGCGGGGTCTTTTGCAAGAGTAGCTTCTGTAAAATTTACTTCTGGGTTTGTTTCAACACTTTCAAAAGCACTTCTTATGTCATCATCATTGTCTAATCCAAATATTCTAAGAAGAGTAGTTGCAGTTATCTTTCTTTTTCTATCTATTCTTAAAGTAATAACACCAGTTCTTGAAGTTTCAAATTCCAACCAAACACCGCTTCTTGGTAGTACTTTGGCACCTGCAAGGTATTGTCCCGTAACGGGAGAGAACTCCCCACCAAACAAAACACCTTCAGATCTGATAAGCTGACTAATAATAATTCTTTCAACACCATTAATGATAAAGGTTCCCCTTTCTGTCATTAAGGGAATGTCACCCATGTATATTTCTTGAGTTTTTTGTTTTTTAGTAATTGGATCTTCAATCTTAGCATCAACATACCATTGAGCATCATAAGTTCTACCTGTCCTCATTGCTTCTGAAATAGTAATATTTTCTTTACCTACTCTGGGGTTTGAAAGGGTTAAAATCCAGCCTCTACCTGAATTATCTTCAATAGTTCCAAGTTCATCTAAAACTTCCTTTAACCCTTCTTTTTTTAACCATTCAAAAGACTCAAGTTGGACGCCAACAAGATTAGGAAGTGGTAGTGCTATTTTTCTTTTTAAAAAGGTTTCTCGCATTAATTTTTGTAGAAAGATTCAGTTTATAATTTTACTACACTTATTTAGTTTTTAATAGCGTTCTTCCCAAATGTAACTAAAGATATCCCTATCCCCCAAGGGTAAATCCTAAATTATTATTTTACCTGCCCGTTTTTTGGAACAGCGTGAAGGCTATCATACTAAGCATAGGCTGTCAACATCTAATTCACAAAGCCTATTCTTTTTATAGGCCAAAGTCTAAAGATAACTCTGCCTATTATTCTTTCTTTATCAACAAAACCTAATACCCTTGAATCAAGAGACTCCTCACGGTTATCACCTAAAAGAGCATACTGGTTGTCTCCAATTCTAATAGAACGACCTTCTTTTATCTTTATATTACCTTCAGTACAGGTTCCTTCACCTAAATAAGATTCTTCCAGCTTGTACTTTTCACCATCTTTTGATATTACAATGCCACAATCTATTACCTTAAACACATCTCCAGGCATTCCAACTACTCTTTTAATGTAGTGGCTGTCGTTATCCCCTGGTGGAAAAAAGACAACAATTTCGCCTCTTTTCAGTGGAAATAAGTTTTTTGTTATTCTGTCAACTAAAATTCTTTCTTCAGAGTAAAAAGTAGGCTCCATGCTGGGACCTACCACAACTTCAACAGAAGCAATAATCATATAAATAGATAGAATTACTATAAAAGATACGGCAAAGGTCTCACCAATTTCTATAACTAATTCTTTTATCTTCATAACTTTAATATAATATCAGTATAGTTAGTTAAACTATACAGCTAAGCAGTATGAAAAATGATAATGAAAAAAGCAAGCCAATAAGCATAGAAATCCAAATAAACGGAATGAAGGATCTTTTTAAGTTCTTAAAAGCAAATATCATTCTTTTAGTAATAATTATTTCTTCCTGCTTTCTTGTTTATGCAAATTTAATAAACGGAAAGTTTTTAAATCTTGATGATGTAAGTGGGATAGTTAATGATCCAAACATAGGAAACTTATCTGCAGCAATCAAAAGTATGGAAGGGTACAACTTACATAAAGTGGTGATATTTAAGATATTTGGATTAAATTCTACTGCGTACCATGTTATTGCAATTGCAATGCATAGTATAAACAGCATTTTAGTTTTCTTGCTTTTCTATGTTCTCTTCGGAAAGAAAGTGTCTTTAATAACTACAGCCTTATTTATTATTCACCCAACAAATGTTGAAGCTGTAGGATGGATATCAGGATACCCATACTTAATTAGAGGAATCATCATCTTTAGTACTCTTCTTTTTTATTCAATGTATAAAAAATCAGGTAATAAGTACTGCTTATGGTATTCATTTGCAATATATTTGCTAGGAATGCTTTTTTACAGAAGTTCTGGATGGTTATTTATTACTCCAATAATTCTAATAATCATAGATCAGTTTATATTTGAAAAGAAAATAAAATGGAAAAACATCAAAATTTATATTCCTTATATAATAATATCTTTAATATTTGCAGCTCTTGTCATTCCAGGATTTTTTAAACAAAGAGTTCAAGAACTTCAAACCCTTTACTATGTTAAAGAAGAAACATCTACTCCACTTATAAATAGAATTCCGTACACAATTTATATGGAATATAAACTGCTAGCATTTCCACTAGAACTTAGTATCTATCACGAAGGAAAAGTTTTAGGCAGAGTGGAATACACATTTATGGTGGTATCAACAATTGCAATTATCTCCTTAATAATATATCTATGGAAGAAAGACAGAGTTCTTGCAGGTTTAATGATGATTATTATACTTTCTATTCTCCCAAGTTTTAGTCCTATAATAATTGCATGGACAGCAGCAGAAAGATATTTATATATAGCTTCAGCTTTTTACTCTGCAATAGTAGCTATCCTTTTGCTAAGAGCAGAAGATAAATACAAGGTAAAGAATCTCACAACTACTTTAACACTTATATTAGTACTTCTTTTCTCTATTAGAACTATATTTAGAAACAATGATTTAAGAAATAGCAAGAACCTTTGGTTTGCTACAAGAAAAACAGCTCCATACAGTTACAGAGTTTACAATAACCTTGGAGATGTTTACGCGGAAGAAAAGAATTATGAACTAGCAATAGAAAACTTTAAAAGATCAGTAGCGTTAAAGCCAGACTATGCAGATGCGGTACATAACATTGGTTATATATATACTCAATTGGGTGATATGGAAAAAGCTAAGAAATACTTAACACAAGCAGTGGATATGAATCCAAGATTATATCAATCATCCTTTAAGTTAGGTGAAATCTTCTACTTTGAAAAAAATTATGATAAAGCTAAGAAATACTTTCAAAAATGTCTAGATGCAGATCCAACCAATCAACCTTGCAAGACCTATTTAAATAGCATGATTAATTAGTGGATATTTAATGGTCTTATAAACTCATCTACTGCAAAAATCACCGCTGATTTGTAATAACCAATCACAGAAACTTAGAACATTTTTCCACCTTTTGGCACTATCTTTGTTGGGCTTAACAACACTACATCACCATTCTTATCTGGCAATCCTAATGTGAGAGTTTCCGATATAAAAGGTCCAATTTGCTTAGGAGAAAAATTTACTACTCCTATAACTAACCTTCCAACCAGTTCTTCTTTTGAGTAGTGTTTTGTAATTTGCGCAGAAGATCTTTTAATACCAATCTCTGAACCAAAATCTATAGTCAGTTTATAAGATGGTTTTCTTGCTTTTGGAAAATTCTCCACTTTTACGATCTCCCCCACTCTTATATCCACCTTTTCAAATTCTTGATAGTTAATTATAGTTTTAATATTACTATTTTCCATGACAGTTTTTATACTTCTTTCCACTCCCACAGGGACATGGATCATTTCTTCCAACCTTTTCTTTCCCAGATTCAATCTTTTCAACTTTTATCTTTCTTCCAATATCATCTACAACATTTCTTTCCATTTCTTTACCTTCTTGAGAGACACCAGTTTCTAATTCTCCATGATGATAAGTAATATTCTTTTGTTGTGCACTTTCCCGTTTAACTTGAGCATCTTTTGAAATAGACAAAAGCCTTTCTCCAACCATTGCATAAACTTTAGAAACAAGAACTTCAAATCTTTCATGACCTTCTCTTTTGTACTCAACCATTGGATCTCTTTGTGCGTAGCCTCTTAAACCTATACCTTCTCTAACTTGATCCATATCAACAAGATGATCCATCCAAAGAAAATCAATAACTGGAAGACTAAAACCACTAACAATCTTTAACCACATTTCTTTTTCAAATTCATTTTCTTTCTTTTTCCATTCTTCTTTATTAAATCCTGAAAATTCAGATAACTTTTCTATCAACCATTCTTTATTATCTTCATTCCCCTCCCCTAGTTCTAAGATTCTTCTTCTAAGTTTATAAATAACCTCCCTATGAGTATTCATAATGTCATCCATTTCAACTAACTGTTTTCTTCTATCAAAGTTAAATCCTTCTACTCTTTTTTGTGCATTTTCAATTGCTTTTGAAACCATTCCTGCTTCAAGAGGAACATTTTCATCAATACCAAACCTATCCATGATTCTAGATACCGATTCCCCACCAAATATTCTCATTAAGTCATCTTGAAGTGAAACAAAGAACTTTGATTCTCCAGGATCTCCTTGCCTTCCTGATCTTCCTCTTAACTGATTATCAATTCTCCTTGACTCATGTCTTTCAGTTCCAACTACACATAACCCTCCAGCATCTAAAACTTTCTTTTGTTCATCTGAGTCTTGAGGATCTCCTCCAAGCAAAATATCAACTCCTCTTCCTGCCATATTTGTGGAAATAGTAACAGCACCAAGTCTTCCAGCTTGAGCAATAATTAAAGCCTCCCTTTCATGATTCTTAGCATTTAATATTTCGTGAGGTATTCCTCTTCTTTGAAGAAAACTATGAAGAAGCTCACTCTTATCAACTGACGTGGTACCAACAAGTACAGGTTGTCCTTTCTTATGTCTTTCTTCTATTTCATCTGCAACTGCTTTAAACTTTCCAGCTTCTGTTTTGTATATAACATCGTTATTATCTTTTCTTATGCACTTTTTATTAGTTGGTATAACTACAACTTCTAATTTATAAATCTTAAAAAACTCTTCGGATTCTGTGGCTGCAGTACCAGTCATTCCAGCAAGTTTCTTATACATTCTAAAGTAGTTTTGGTATGAAATTTCAGCTAGGGTTTTTGATTCTTGTTGAATAGTTACTCCTTCTTTAGCTTCTATAGCTTGATGAAGACCGTGTGAAAATCTGTTGTTTGGAAGAAGTCTTCCAGTAAACTGATCAACAATAACAACAGCTCCATTTTTAACAACATAATCTCTATCTCTCTCATACAAAGTGTTTGCAGCTAGTGCTTGTTCCATTAAGTGAACCATTTCAAAATCTTGTTCATAAAGGTTGTCTATTCCAAGAAGTCTTTCTACTCTTCTTATTCCAAGATCGGTTAAAGTTACATTTTTATATTTTTCATCAAGCTCGTAGTCAGTGTCTTTAATAAGGGATTTAACGATAGAGTTTGATTGGTGATACCTTTCGCTAGGTTTTTGATCGGCAGAAGATATAATAAGAGGAGTTCTAGCCATATCAATTAAAATGGAGTCAACTTCATCAACAATTGCAAAACTATGAACTCCCCAATCACCATTAGGATTTGTTTGAACCATATCTTGAAGTCTTCCTGTCATGTTATCTCTAAGGTAATCAAATCCAAATTCATGATTTGTCCCGTATATAACATCGCATTGATAAGCTTGTTGTCTTGATACTTCTCTTAAATGTATAGAGTAAGAATCTTCAAACTCATTATTGGTAAATGAGGGATCAAACACAAATGCTCTTTCCTGCATTATTACCCCAACACTAATTCCAAGGTAATTATAAACAACACCCATCCATCCAGCTCCGTGTCTTGCAAGATAGTCATTAGGTGTAATTAGAGAAACTCCTCTTCCAGTTAATGAATTAAGATACAAAGGAAGAGTAGCTGTTAAGGTTTTTCCTTCTCCAGTTTTTTGTTCTGCAATTTTTCCTTGATGAAGTACAATTCCAGCTAGTATTTGTACATCAAAGTGTCTTTGACCAAGTGTTCTAGATGCAGACTCTCTAACAAGTGCATAAGCTTCTGGAAGTATATTATCTAAATACTTTTCTTTTTCTTCATCATTTAGCTTTTTTGACTCTTCTCTAAAGAATTTAGTTCTTTCTTTTATTTGTTCTTGAGTTAGTTTCTTAATAGATTCTTCAAGGCTATTAACCTTATCTACAAGGGGTTTAAGTTTCTTTATTTGTTTTTCATTAGAGTCAAAAATACCACCAAACATAACAAGATGATTATAACATTAGAAATTTGCAAAGATCTGCTATAATGCAGAAAAACCTAAGA
>JBAQUF010000074.1:0-3008 GCA_049297375.1 Patescibacteria group bacterium | reverse complement strand
TAATAAATAAACGGGTATGTAATCCACGCAGCGGAGCTGTATCTCGACGCTCAAATATCAGTTATACCCATCTTTACTTATGTTTTGATGTACGTCCCCTCCACCTTTATTCTGCTTGACGGGTCGGAATATAATGTTTAGACTATGTATAAACATTAAACAGCAGCCGCGAGGAGGTTATGATGACTGAAGCCGTGTTGGATATCAAGTAGTGGGGAAACAGCTTGGGTGTTCGCCTGCCTGCGGCGGTGGCTCGCGCAGCGCATTTACGTGTCGATCAACGTGTGCGCATTTCAGTGGAAGACAGGACCATCGTGATACGGTCCTTAGAGGATGCTGAACTGTCCCTGGATCAACGCCTGGCAAGGTTTGACCCGACGCGGCATGGAGGCGAGGTAATGCAGGGGCAGGCTGTCGGGGCTGAGCGGTGGTAACGACACGCAAAAACACCACAGGCGACACCCCGTGGGTGCCGGATCGGCAGGATGTCATCTGGATTGATTGCAATCCCCAGGCAGGGCAGGAAATGTGGGATGTTCATCCGTTTCTGGTGATATCTCCGCGCAACTTCAACAACACGACATCCCTGGTCATCGGCTTATCCATGACCACAGCGTGCTATAATGCCGACAACCCCTTTGCCGTTGCTATCGGTCAGGCCAATGGCTGGAGTAAGGCGGGCAAAACCAGTTACGTACTCTGCCACCAGCCAAAATCATTCGACTGGCGTGTGCGCGGTGCAAGGTCGCATCCGCTTAAGAGGCTGCTGGATGAACCCTTCGCTGATGTATGTCGGCGTCTGAATCAGATAATCCAGGTGGGGTAGGGCAAGCCGGTCCGGCTGCAAAGACAATCAGACGTCCGATCGCGATTAGGCGCTGCAGCAGGCAGTTTGTTCGTCCACCTTACCCAGCGGGATCTTGCCGGTTTTCTGGGGATCAGCCTGGGAAAGACCCATTACTGCCTGACCGAACCGCCAAAACGCGCCTGAAGCTGTTTGTTTTATCGTAATATCATATCTTCGCGAATGATTACATCCTGGGCAAGATGACGGTTGATATCCTTGGATTTCCAACTCAGGCTTGCGGCATAGCCATTGAAACAATAAAACCAGCGACGGCGGTGCGGCGCTCTTGAACCGGCAAAGGCTTCAGACCGAAAAAATTTGCATGAAACAAGCTTCATCCGAAGATAAGGAGAATATAATGGAAGAAATACAACTCTTTAATTTTGAGAATAATGTTTCTGGTATTATCAACTCAGTAATCAATTCTCATGAGCCTGTAATGATAAGGGACAAAGGAAAACTTCTGGTAAAGATTGTTCCTATTTCGTATCCGGAACAGGAGTCGTGGTTGGGGTGTATGAGAGGTAACGGTAAGATTACAGGAGATATTATTTCACCGGCGGAAGATACTGACAATTGGAAGGTGCTTTCAGAATGAAATACCTGCTGGATACACATATATGGCTATGGAGTCTCCTTGATCCTGATAAACTTGACGCAAATGTTGTGAAAGTGCTTGAGCAATGTCATTGACTTAAGACCCAATTATATAGAATTATCTTGATTTATCAGCGAGTTGTGCTATTATGCCTCTATTGGTTATCGTCTACAACTTATTTTCATACGGAGGCAAAACATGTCAGATTTTATCGAAAAAAGTTCAAATGTTGGCACGGAACCTGCTTTGCGAGGTTTGTGCCAATCTGATTGATTTTCTTAAGAAAATCATCTTCTCTGAGAATTTTCTTTCTTCAAATAAAAAATCCTCCGAAAATTTCATCCGTAATCGTATTCTGCCTTTTCATAATATCATTTTCTTCTTGATGAACCTTCTCAAAAGCTCTTATCAGGATGAACTCGATTATTTTTTCAAGGCAATTGACCATTCAGAATCTTTTGTGCGAAAGGTCACCAAAAGCGCCTTCTGCAAAGCCAGAAAAAAACTTAAATCCGAAGCCTTCACCAAACTGAATATGGAAGCGGTCAATTATTTCTATGATCATTTCACTCCAAAGACATGGTTCGGGTTTACTCTTCTGGCAATTGACGGTTCAACCGCAAAAATACCCAGAACCACTGAAGTTGGAAACCATTTTGGTGTCTGGAGTGCCAATTGTCAGAATCCTTGCCCCCTTGCCAGAATTTCGCAGATGTTTGATGTCCTCAACAAAATCACTGTGGATGCCATAATCTCCCCCAAGGCCGTTGGAGAAAGAGAGCTTTGTGAAAGCCATTTTCTTAAGCTGATGCCAAATGATCTGGTTTTGTTGGACCGGGGTTACCCGGCATACTGGCTCTTTAATCTTATCCTGTCCTGGGGCGGTAATTTCTGCGCCAGGGTGCAGGTCGATAAATGGACTGTCATCAGCAAATTCTTTCGATCCGGTAAACTTCAAAAGGTCATCCATTTGAAAGCCCCTGCAAGCTCAATTGCCAAGTGCAGAGAAGTGGGGCTTGATACCATTGATCTGAAACTTCGCCTTATACGCATTGAACTTGAAAATGGTGAAACCGAAATATTGATCACATCTCTGATTGACACCGATAAATATCCGGCGGAAATCTTCCTTGATCTATATCACCACAGATGGCCCATAGAGGAAGATTACAAGGTCATGAAATGCCGGATAGAGATTGAAAATTTTACCGGAAAATCTGTTTTGTCGGTATATCAGGACTTTCATGCCCGTATCTTTTCAAAGAACCTGACTGTCATACTGGCATTTCCAACACGCCAACGCATTGAACAAATAAACGAGAACAATCTTTATCCGTACCAGTTGAATTTTACACAGGCCCTCTCAAAAATGAAAGATACCATTGTTCTTTTTTTCAACCGTCCTTTGGATGTTGTAAAAAATCTTCTTTCTGATCTTCATGATCTGTTCGTAATAACTGCGGAGCCAGTCAGAGCCAATCGGAAATTTCCGAGAAACCACAAAATCCAAAAAAGAGGGTTCTACCCTGCTTATAAACCGACTCGTTAAGTCAATGACATTGA
>JBAQUF010000073.1:0-12304 GCA_049297375.1 Patescibacteria group bacterium | reverse complement strand
AGCTTGAGGTGTGCTTACTCTTATATCTACTTGAACACCATTTTTTAAAACCGCACTTGCTTTCTTATCTCCCGTAACAAGAACTTCCCCTATTTCTGGAAATTTAAGAAAGTGTTCTATTGTTTTCTCTGGGTTTGTAGTTGACACAGGAATATCTAAGTCACCAATTGTGGGGTTTCTTCTTCTAAATGATCCTGCTGCTTCTATCTTATCTACGTACTTGCATTTCTTCATATAAGAAGTAATTCTATTTACTATTTGTTCTGCTTGAGGAAGAAGAAATCTTATCTTTGAGTTTTTAGTCATTTTTTGTTCTTCTATTGCTTCAAGAATAGTCTTCTCTATCTTTTCTCCAAATCCTTCCAGTGTTTGAATTCTTCCTTTTTCTGCATTTTCTTTTAATTTATCTAAAGCCGTTTCTCTATTATTTAATTTAAATGCTAAAGCCAGTTTAAATGCTCTTTTAGCTCCTATTCCTCTAAGTCCAATGAGAGAAAACATTCCTTCTGGTAAATCTTCTTTAATACTTTCAAATTCTTGTACTTTTCCAGTACTAAATAGTTCCTTTAAATGAGATTCAATTCCTTCTCCTACTCCTGGTATTTCTCTAATTCTTTTGTTTTGCCATAGATCATAAATTGATACAGTAAGATTATCTAAGATAGAGATAGCATTTTGATATGCTCTTATCCTAAAAGGATTTACACTCTTAACTTCCATTGCAGCAAGTATTTCTTTAAGTGTAGTGACTACTTCTTTGTTGGTAAGTCTTTTACCTTCCATGACAATATTCTATCAGAGTAGTTTGAAAATTTCTTTATAAAGTTATATAGTTAAGAAAATATAAGAAAGGAGAAGAAATGCCTCTTAAACGTATGAGTAGGCCACCTTACATTAAGGAGCCGAGCATAAAATTCACAACTGGAAGTTTCTGTGATGGTACGTGGGTAATGACTGAGGAAGAGCGACGTGCACATAGATTTTTTGCACCATCTGTAGACGACAGGACTCCAGAACAGAAAGCAGGGGATGAGTTTGAAAAAGCGCCAGAAAAAGGTAGTAACCCCTAAGGGAATATTAAACGATATTCCCTTTTTCTTTTCTATAAAACACCTCACGTAGCAGTTAAAAGATTTAAGGAGATTTAACAGCTTTGATTGTTATTATGCTAAAATAGCAGTAATAAAACACAGAAAAGGAGATAATAATGGATCTATTCTTAAGCTTTTTAAACTCGCTGAAGAATGCAACACTAGACTTCATCCACAATTATTGGATAATCTTTCCGTTCATTTTCATCATTGTAGCCGTAGGAATGAATTGGGGAGAAAAGCTACAAAAGAGGGATAGAGAAAATGCTATAGCTGATGTTAAATTTCAAGAAGAGCTTAAAAAACAATTCTGCAGAGGCATTGAAGCAATAGATAACAACGATCCCAATGAGCTTGATGAAACACTTTTAGAGATAAGAACAATAGAAAATAAGCATAGGTACTGCTACTCTGAGAACGAGCATTATTAAATAAACAAGAGACACTAATTTTAATATTAATAAGTGTCTCTTTTTTTGCTTTCATAAGCTAATTATCAGAAAGGCATTAGTATTTTAATTGTGATACAATGTCAGCAATTAAGTGATAAAAGGAGGAGATAATGGAATTACCATCATGGATTGTAGTATTTGCTGTACCTGCTGCAATTTTTCTGTTCTTAAAGCTGTTAGCAAATCAACAAACAAAAAAAGATGCAGAGGAGCATTCTGCTATTACCAAATCAAAGGAGAATAAGGAGGAGCAATGAGCAAAGGACAAATACTTCTTCTCTTTTATTTTGTCGTTCTTTCAGGACCACCAATGGTAGCGATGGTTTCAACGATGATTAAAAAGAAGAAACAGAAACAAAGCACTGGCAAACAGCGAGTTTATAAAAGAAATACAAACTCAGTTTCGCAGAGGAAATGAAGCAATAGAAAACAAAAAGTTCAACGATCTTAATAAAGCTCTCTCTCAAATAGAGTCTGTTAGGCGTAAGTATCGTTACTAACAACTAATGTAGGCATGAGCAGAAACCTAATTAAGTAGACAAGAGACACTAAACATAAATGCAGTGTCTCTTTTTGTTTTTGCATATTAGTGATATATCCTATATAACGCAGGACTAAACATAAACAAAGGAGAGAACGATGGGCATAACTATATGGGTGTTAAACAAGTATCCCGGAACCTACAAAGAATTGTGTAAAACCGAAGATATACGCGTTGCAGTACAGACAATAAACTTTTTAACAAAGACAGATGAGTATCTTGAATCTAAATTTAGATTTAGTTTCAAAGGGCAAGTAAGGAGATATAAGCTTATAACCATATTGAAAATGCTTGGATACGAACGCGCAACGCCCTTCTTGTCAAGTTCTGTTAGCTACTATTTGAAAGAAGGGGGTAGCAGAGTCAATATCCTTAACGAAGCACTTAGGAATATTAACTAGTAAAATGCAAATGATGAGGCCTTGGTATAGAAATCTATTCCTAGGCCTTAAGTTTTATTGATTATCAAATCCTTTACTGGTAAGATATCTACTGTATAAATGTGGGGTCGTAGCTCAGCCCGGTTAGAGCGCTGCTCTGTCACAGCAGAGGTCACGGGTTCGAATCCCGCCGGCCCCGCCAGTTGTTAAAAAACGCCACTTTTATTGTAGTTATCTGTTCCAAATGAAATATTTCGTAAATGGTGCTAGAATCTCACCAAATCTCAATAATCTAAAAAGGAGAGTGTTATGGATGCTAAAATGCAGAGTCATTTAGCACAGATTGCCAAAATAGCAGGTAAACGTATTGACCTACTTAACAGTGTCGGTATTCCCGCGGGTTGGGTAGTAACCTCAAAAGTTCCAAAGGGTTTTTGGAATAAATGCAAGACTTACGCCATACCTTTGGAATCAAAACGGATATTAGGATTTTTCCCCTCACCAGCCACGGGAGAAATGGAACTCTGGTTAAGCAAGTATGGGAAAGATATCATGGTCATCCTAATACCTGACGAGGAGTCTTTTGAGATGTATTCTGGCGGTCCAATACTGTTGAAAGATTTAGAAAGAGACCCATATGTACTTCTTGATGAGGCTTTGGCAAGTATTGGGAAGGATGACACACTTGTTGGCATGAAACGAAGATGTGCAATGCTCCTGCTAGGTTGGGTTGATACAAAGTAACCTTTACCCCCAAGAAGCCCCTCCTTGGTTAACAACAAAGCAATATGTTGATCATACGAGGGGTTTTGTTTTCTATAAACTCTTTTTGCCTGATAAAATACTCATTGGGTACATGAATAAATATCTTCCAATATCGTCCACGCTCTCTGCCACCCGTCGCGATATTCTAAAAAGAAGACCGCACCTTGCCTAAACTTAGTGCGGTTTCTTACGAGCTATAAGAAAACTATCTGGTGTAAAATAATTACTCTCTCACCGTCCTTTTTTCCTATGTTCGTGGGTTTGCCAGTGTCATCGTTTTTCAAACAATCCATCAGCTGTTCCTCACTCCCTTGGAACTGAGTAGTTGAGTAGTCAACGATCTTTCCGTTCTCATAGTAATGCCATACAATTATAGCTTTCAACGTACACCTCCTCTTTTATTGACGTGATTATACCATCAAATCCATTAAAGCTATTCCAATAGAATATCGTTATTGCTAATTTTTAGCTTCGCTTTGAAATGAGCTTCATGAACAAAACTATTCTAGGAAATGAATATATAACTAGAAAAGAATTTATTACTACAACAAAGGAAACTAAGGATGTACTTAACACTGTTAAATCTTCTGTAATTAACATAGAAACAAGAATAAACACATATTCCGATATGTACGGGATCAAAAAAATGGAACAATAGTAAACTAGCAAACAGGGTATAAGCAGACTAGAAAAACACAATGGTATTATATCTCCCCAAGAATTGCTAATTTTAGGAATGTAGTTAAATCACCAATCTAAATTGCTTTAATACCTCACTTACATATGTTACTTTATGCTCATCCTGCCCCGTATAATATTTGTTATTAAGGGGGTGTAATTATTACTTATCATGGCTAATACAAAACAAAATCCAAAAGATGGTTTAGCATTAGTAGTTGGAGGTCTTTTTATCCTAGCTTTAGTATTTGCTACATATAACTATTTTAATAAAGGAAAAGATTCAAAAAGATTAGAAGATGAAACAGAACGAGAGATGGTATTTCAAAGAGAAGAAGGTAGTTTGAACGGAGAAGGTATTACAGAAACAAGAAAAGGACAAGCCCTGGGAACTGGCGGCCCAGTACAAACTAGCCAGGCACAATCATGGATAGCAACAGACTACAAGGAAGGTGATATTAAAAAACCAACTCATATAGTAAAGACGGGAGATACACTTTGGGAAATATCTGAGGCAGTATATGGAAATGGATCACAATGGACAAAGATATTGGATGCAAATAAATCATCAATAGGATTTCTACCAAACGGATCTCAAGCTTTAATTATTCCAGGACAGGTGCTTACTCTACCGTAAGTATAATCTGTTTAGCTAAATAGATAAGTCATACCCCACACCCACATGGGTGTGTGACTTTTTGTATAATAAGAAAGTATAATGATTAAAGTGCGGGCGTGGCTTAGTGGTAAAGCGTCTCCTTCCCAAGGAGAAGATCGCGGGTTCGAGTCCCGTCGCCCGCTCCAGAAGTTCAAAGTTCCGATAGACCCGTCTCCCTACCGAGAAGTCTAAAGTTTAAATAGACCCGAATGTCGTATCATTTAGTATCATGATCTAGTATTTATTTCGTATTCTATTACGTTGATAGCCCATATAACTTATGCTATTATGGGCTCGATACTTTTAAACTACATCTCTATTCAGAGATTAGATGTTGAATTCATAAAATAGAAGGAGTGAAGAAATGGTAAACGTTTACAAAGTTATTGAAGCGTTTGTTGAAGCGTACCCTGGCGTTAAGGATCTCGTTAAATCCAATGACCAATCAGACCTTATTAAACGTATCCTCATGCCTTACGTGCATAAGCAAATACTACCAGCGCACAAACGTTGTCTATCAAGCTCACCTGAAGAGCAGGGATTAGATAGTGAGTGTTACGAGTGGTGTTTGGGTGGACAATTGAATCTAACTACTGAAACCCTTAAACAATATGTAGGAGGACAGGTTGAAATATTTGACCTCACATTTACACGGGGGAAGGGGTATAAACTAACTCATTATTGTGGGGAGATAGAAAGTTTCTCATCTGATAAACATGAGGGTATGAACGTCTGGTTTAAATGGGTTGCTGAGAAAAGGAATGGTAAGTGGTGTGTCGCAGACATCCTAAGTTTCCCTCTAGGTCCGGAAGCTTGTGCTGAGTCAATCTGTGGCGGTCGTACTCGTTTTGAATATGAGTGGATGGACTTTCGACAATCAAAAACTCATATATTAGGTGTGCTGTGTCCTAAAAACGATATCAAAGTGAATCGAAGTGAGGTTATCGGGCTTGAATAATATTTCTATCAAGTCCATATTCACAGAGTATGCCTGAAGGTAAAAAATTGTAATCTTACTTACAAAACCTTCAGGCCTCTTTTATAACGTATCTCAAATTCCCAAGAAATACATTTTATACTGTCTCATTTCTAGCCTGGAGAGTATACTTTTAGTTGGGGTTTCCAGACTCGATTGGTGCTCCAGAAGTTCAAAGTTCCGACTGTACCGTCGCCCTACCGAGAAGTCTAAAGTTCAGATTGACCCGAATGCCCTATCCTCAAGTATCATAATAATTTCGTATGTGTTTCGTATCCCAGAGAGTTGTTTCCAGACCCATCGGACCCTAGGTGAAGTTCAAAGTTCCGACCATACTAAACATAAGAAAAATAGTGGTTTATAAGATCAAAACCGTGAATATATAACAAAATATATCTATCTTTCACGTTTATGTTGACAAAAAAGTGAATATTTTGTAACATAAGCACATGGCTAAAACACTAAACGTATTTAATAAGATAAACTCCCTTCGCGAAAGATATTACCGAGCATCTACAGGTAAAGAAGCTCTAGTCAAGCTAATATCCGAGGCTGAAGTTCCTGAACAGGTTTATAACTCAAATGCCATTGAAAACAGTACTCTAACTCTCGAAGAAACTGAAAAAATCCTGTTGCAGATTGATCTAGACCGATACATAACCGAACGAGAGATCTTTGAAGCTAAAAATCTGGGACGAGTAGTCTCTTATATAGACAAAAGGGCGAAGGAACAAGAACTTAGTCTTGAAGTGATCCTATCACTCCATCAAATGCTGATTTCCAACATTCGAGACGACGTAGCTGGAAGATTTAGAAAAGATAATGAATTTGTTAGAGTTGGTAGCCACATTGCTCCAGCTCCTAAGGAAATTATCGTTGGGCTAGAAAAAATGCTAGCAGAATACAATGCTTCTAGCCACGAAAGTATCATTAAGCGAATTGCACGTCTTCATCTAACCTTTGAATATATCCATCCATTTATTGACGGTAATGGCCGTATCGGTAGAGTTCTAAATAATTACTTACTTATTAGAGAAGGGTTTGTACCGATTAATATAAAGTTTATAGATCGCAAAAAATATTATGACGCTTTTAAAGAATTTGATGATAAACAGGCAACTGGTGTAATGGAGGAAATGGTAGGTAAGGCACTAACTAATAGTTACCATAAAAGACTGGCATACTTGGAAGGCAAAAAAATTATTACACTTGCAGAATATGCCGCTAAAAATAAACTCTCTCATTCAAATCTATTAAATAAAGCTAATCGACAAACCATTGAAGCTTTTTTGGAAAAGAACGTTTGGAAAATAGGAGTTGATGTATAATTTCTGTTAGTGAAAAACCAGCTTAGTAACTGTCTAGAGTCAATATTTAATTAAATATGGTTTCCAGACTCAACTAGCGCTCCAGAAGTTTGAAGTTTATAATTCCTTAAACTTAGGAATAAGAAATTTATTAGAGTAATTGGTAAGAGTAACAACATTAACATTTAGCGAGCTATTAGACTTTAATAGTTAAACTCTAGATCTTTTCCTAAAAACGAAGAGATCTAAGTCGTTTCCTTTCTTTCTAGGCAGCATCGTGTCTAAAGAATAAGATTTTCCGTTATGATTTATTTGTACCTGTCCCATGCTATCAAATATCCTCATTAGTTTTGGATCTCCTTTAGAAAGATCGTTTCTAGATTCATTTATTATATCCTTATAATTGGACAGGATATCTTTATCTGTTCCTTTTATCGCTTTAACTATTTCCGCAGCCTCTGAAAAATTAGCAAGATTCCAAGACCAAGGAGCTCTTAGAAACTCTTCGTCTGTTGTAACTTCCTCAAAATATCCAGAAAGATCTATCCTATCAACAGCACTCTCCTTGCTTGAAATTACACCAATAAGTTCAAGGTCCTTCATGGAATTAAATGCCTCATCAGCGGTGCCATGATAGTTGTTGCAAAGAAAGTAACCACCTTCTTTAACAAAATTTGCAGGAACTTTAGCAGATATTTGAGGATTTAACATTATAACTAGATCCATTTCTCCTGGGTTATACTCCAAAGCAGATGCTTCTTTCGCGTTATACCCAAATTTATTCAGAGTTTTTACGACAGCTGGATTAGTATCGAGGTACAAGACATTCATACTCCCATTATTGAAAACTTCTGAAGGAGTAACATCGAGTGCGCAACAAGGATAGTAAACCCTACGAATATCGGAAGGAAACTCTTTTAAAAAAACAGAAAATTGAGATTTACTTAGCTCTGATATCTCAGGATTACCGTCTAATTTTGGTTTTTCTGATATATTTTCGCCGCTAGGAGGTGAAGGAACATCCGCCACATTGTTCATATTTGTATTCTATCATCTTTATACACTGTCTCATTTGTCTCATTTCTATCCTGGAGAGTATACTTTTAGTTGGGGTTTCCAGACTCGAATGGTGCTATAGAAATATCCTTTTTTTCTCTACTTCTTAACCTCTAATTTCTTCTTAACCTTATGGACAATATCTTCAAGTGTCCAATCCGACTTTATAAGATAGTCATTTACTCCTCGACGATGTGCTTCAACAATCCTTTCTGTTGCCTCAGATAAATTTGTCAAAAGAATCACAGGGACATTTCTGCACCAAACTTTTTCTCTTAACTTAAAAAGCATTGTCATACCATCCATCACCGGCATAATAATATCTAATAAAATAAGGTCGGGGTGGTGGTGGGAAGCAACAACTAATCCTTCCTTACCATTTTTAGCTTCCAAAATCTTAAAGCCTTCTCTGGTAAACTTATCAGCAAGAGCCTTTAGCAAAGACTGCTCATCCTCAACTATTAATACTATTTTTGATTTTTTAGTCATATTTATGCAAGAGCCTTAGTGCCTTCCTTTCTTTTCATACCTGAAACAGGAATCGTAACAAAAAATGTAGTTCCCTTGTTTTCCTCAGATTTAAACCAAATTTTTCCATCAGAATGACTCAGAATAGATTTAGCAATATAAAGTCCTAGGCCCGTACCTTCTGTATCTTTTTCTCTCACATTATCCGCCCTAAAAAGCTTGGTAAATATTTTATCTTGCTGGTTTTTAGGTATACCATAGCCCGTGTCAGAAATTTTAAAAAGAATATTTTTTTGATTACCTATCTTATCCAGTGATAATGAAATCTGAATTTCTCCACCTTCGGAAGTGTATTTCACAGCATTGGTCAAAATATTTTCTAGTATTACACGCAAAAGTTTAGGATCAACAGGTATTAGTGGATAGATTTTTTCAAACAAGCAAGATAATTTTATCTGCTTGGGATCAATATCTCCTTTTTGCTCATCAATTACACTCTGTAAGATCTTAAGAATATCAGTTGGCTCTGGATCAATTGCAAACGTTCCAAGCTCTAGACGAGAAACATTCAAAAGAGAGTTAACCAGTGCCACCATTCGTTTGTTACCACGATATACTTCATTTAAATATTTTATCTGCTTATCATTCAATTTTCCTACATCCTCATTTAAAAGCATTTCCGTATACCAACTAATTGAGGAAAGAGGAGTACGAAGCTGATGACTAGCAAGAGATACAAACTCTGTCTTTGCTTTGTCAACTTCTTTTTCCTTAGTAATATCCCTAAAAACTCCTACACCACCAATTACTTTATTATCAAGAACAATTGGGGAAGTGGTAATAGCGACGGGAATTTTAATCTTGCTTTTGCCAGATATAAATAACGCACTTGTTGTAGTGGTAATAGAGTGGTTAAGAGCATTGGTAAGTGGTCTTTCTTTAAGTGGAACGATATTTCCTTTTTCATCTTCTAAAGAAATAATATCATGATAAAATTTCCCGGCCACTTCATCGATTTTACAACCAAGAACCTTTTCCGCCATATTATTCATAATAATTATTTTTCCATCTTGATCAGTAGCAATTACTCCTTCACCAATACTTGAAAGGATAGCATCATCTTTAGCTTTTGCTACTTCAGTCTTTAACCTCTCCATGTTTAAATCCTCAAGCACATTTTGAGAAGCTTTACTAGCATCCTCCAAAGCTTGTGTGTGATCATCTATTTTTTGTTCTAAAGATGTAAAGAATCTCCTGAGTTCCTGCGATATCTCTGCCAGTTCAGGTCCTATATCTTCTTTTTCCTTGGCTAAAACCTCAAGCCTGTGGATTATATCATTAGGTGTAATGATAGTAATTTTATTATTCATAAGAACAATAACCTCCCCACATCTTCAACCAGCAACCATCTACTAAAAATCTTAGAGGTACCAGTTTTTTATTTACCGTTACCGTTTTTTCCGTTGTTGCCATTTTTTCCGTTGTTGCCATTTTTGATTTTCTTCTTCAATTTCTCAATTTCCTTTTTAAGCTCTACCATTCTTAATTCTCTACCAACCATACTTTTGTTTACAGACTCTAATTCCTTTATTCTATCGTCGAGTTGTTGCGTTCGCTCCATTACCTTAATCTCAAGATCCTTAGTATATTCAGCCATTTTTTCCTCGACAATCTTTCTGTATGTAATATCCTCCATAGCCAGAATAATCAACTGCACTGAGTCCACTTGACGTGCATTAAGAATAATTGTTTTTTTCCCTATGTCTTCAAAAACATGGTCAACTTCATAATCTTTTACAACTTTCTTCTTTGGCAAAATTTCTTCCATCATTTTTCTTAGTTCAGGTATATTCCATTGACCGTTACCTAAATCGTAAATAAATTGCATCTCCGTTTGCGCAGGTTTAACCATAAATTTTTTATAAAAAACTGGATTTCCTAAAACCACGCGGAGATCGCTATCAAGAATTAAAAATGATTCACGTGAAACTTCTACCAAAGTTTTAAAGTAATGCAGGGCAACCTCTTTTGACTCTGTATTTTTCACCACACATCACCCTCTTCCTTACTTCGTAACACTAACCAACGCACTTCACTTAAAGCTAAAGCCGACAATGCTGAAATTGTTATTACGATGCTGAATACTGTATTTATCTTCAAGCTGGTTTGGGGGTAAATAATGTTCAAAAATATCTCAACAAGCACAAAAACAGTTGTCGCAACTGCGAAAATTTCTAGAACAGTAAATTCGTTCCCTTCACTAATGGGCAGTAGTACTCGCATGTATTTATTTTTAACCAACATTTAATGTATGTCAATAACCCGGAGTAAAGATCTGCTTTTTCTTATCAAATCGGTATTGTAACCGACATAATCACATATTAAAATTATTTCTAGGAATTTGGAAAATAACTAAAACTACTTTACAATTAAGTTATCTAACACTCTAATACAGAGTGAGTTAGCTTATTATTAATCACCCTGCCCCGATAGAGCAATCCAAGAGAAATCAAGATCAAAAGTAGTTTCTTCGGACATCTTAATTTCAAACCCTTTGGTTGAAAGATTATAAATTGCATATGATGGAATCTCATCCATATTTACATCATCTACAAGGTTAGGAATAGCTGTCACAACTGGCTTTGTTGCGTATTCTTTATCGAAAATGACACTAACTTCTCTATTTCCAGCCTTTATAACGGCATGACCAGCAGTATCTTTAAACTCAAGTGAGCCTAAAGGACCTACCGCCGCAGCAATTGGTTGAGTAGTTTGAGACTCCATGTCTTTTTCTTCAGGAAGGACAATTCCTGCAACAACTTTAGGACTAATGGCTCTTAGCGCCTTTACTGTTGCTACCGCCTGTGGTTCAAGTACAGCTGTTGCATATGCAAGGAGTCCGTTTCCTTGGCTTGTACTATATGTATTTACACCAAGTACTTGAGGCTCTGTATCTTTAATACTTCTCATTGCAAAGTTAAAAGAACGAGCTGTCTGTGTGGGCTTAGTAAAAAAAGCTACCATAATTACAGCTGGAGGAATAATTACCAAAACCAATAAATAAAAAATCAATAAATATCTAGTCTTTTTTGCTGACTTTGAATTCTTAACAATAGAATTATATGCACCTATAAGGAATCCCTTGAACGGCCCTCCTGCACTTGGAGATGGTTTTGATATTGTAGTTGAATTTTGTTGAGGTATTAAAGTTTTTATCACAGCTTTAAAATCTCCATGATTTTTTGCGTAACATCCTCAAGTTCCCAGTCCGACTTAATTAAATAGTCACTTGCATTACGCTTTAATGTTTCATTAATATGTTCGGGGTCATCATCATTTGAAAGGACTAAAACTGGAACAGTTTTTCCCCAATCATCTTCTCTAAGATTCATAAGCATTTCTATTCCATTCATCTTAGGCATAATCAAATCAAGAAGAATTATATCTGGTTTCTCTTCAATTGCAGTTTTTAAACCCTCCTCACCGTCTTTTGCTGTTGAAACAGTAAAGCCTTCACCACCCAATTTTTCTCTGAGTGCATAACATAAGGCTTTATCATCTTCAAC
Source organism: Patescibacteria group bacterium (assembly GCA_049297375.1). Lineage (GTDB taxonomy): Bacteria > Patescibacteriota > WWE3 > UBA101185 > UBA10185 > JAAZNV01. Next base: position 366 of record JBAQUF010000073.1, on the reverse strand, counting down.
CACCAGCACTTCTATTCTTTTATCATTGTTCATTACCTTTTATCCTCTATGGATATACGTAAATTAATTTTCACGTAGTATCCACTTACAAAACTACTCTCATAGGAAAATTATACACAAATCTTTTGTCAAGTGTCTACACACAACTTGTACATTAACCTTAGATATAGACTAGAAAACACATAATGTGCTAGTAGAGAACCAGTTTAGAAACTGTCTTAAACCAGTATGTAATTAAATATGGTTTCCAGACTCAACTAGCGCTCCAGATGTTCAAAGTTCCGATAGACCCGTTTACCTACAGAGAATTATAAGAATATTATGATACAATCCTCCCTACAATAGTAGAAAAAGGAGAAAAGACAT
>JBAQUF010000072.1:0-4291 GCA_049297375.1 Patescibacteria group bacterium | reverse complement strand
GCTTTCAGGATTATAAATCATACTAGTTGCTTGGAATAACTTGAATAAAAACACCCGGCTTAGTAAAATCAAAAACACCCGGCTTAGCCAGGTGTTTTTGATTTTAATTTCTCTAATCCAGTATCGTTACTTATAATATTCTTTGACTTGAAATGCCAAATACAAAGAAATTACTGTGCTAATTATTCCTCCAACTATATCGTAGTTTATTAAAGAGTAGACTGCATATAGAAGAATAGAGTAAAAGAACAAATTCCATCCTTTTATTGATTTAGCAAACAAGCCTGATATTGATAAACCCCTTAAGATTACATTAGCAATAAGAAATGCTACTACTATTGTGTATCTTGTTCCAAAATGGAATCCATAGCCTCTCATTCCATATGCTCCTATATAGGTTCCTACACCAAATATTGATAGTATCGTGGGGATTGATACAGCAACTGAAATAATTGCCACCCACGGCGCAAATTGCACAAGCAATTCCTTAATGTTTGCAGGAAGTGCAGGGGCCTTCTTAACGTATCCATCTATGGTTTTTATTAATTTATCCATATTCCTCCTTAATTAAATAAAGTACTCGAATGTTTGTCTTTAGAGATGTACTTGTTAAATTAAACCTTCAGGCTAGTACGTATGTCAAGCATAACGATACATGCAATAGAAAGAGCCGAAGACAATCCGCTACAGATTAGAAAATATTATACCAACCGTTAGGATATAGCACTGCTGAAACAGGTTCTCCCATGTCTCCAGCTTTGCAATTGTTGTATGGTTTTAATTTAATCTTCTGCCAGCTAGCAACGTTTGGTAGAAATGCATGTCCATCGTTAATCGTTTTATCTACCTTCCATGGGTAAGTATCTGTACCGTCGTCTATAAATATGTCAATTTTGTCTGCATCGTATTGAACCCACGTTAAAAACATTCCAGATACACCATTAACGGTCTCAGGCTCTAATTTTATCCATGTGGTTTCTTCAGGTTTTTTCCAACGACACTTTGAGTCTTTATTGTATGTAGTTGTATTTTCCTCTGTATAAGTAAAGATGTATTCTGCAGTTTCTGTATCGTCTACAGCCTCACTGTGAGTTTCGTATTTCACAGTTACTGTGTCTCCCCATGCTATATCAAGATTTTCTAGTACCTCACCAATATCCATTTTTACTTCTTGTAGAACAGCACTATCTTGTGCAGCTCCTGCAACAGAAACGTCATACTCAGAATCAGCAAATGATCCTACAAGAGTTTCCTCTTCTCTTGAGTAAGACCCGTTACTTTCGTCTTCATAGATATACCCAGCTACATAGTATTCATCATATGCTCCCTCATCAAAGGTTACGTTGATTACTAGATAATAGTCAAAAGACTCATCATTATTTGTGTCTATACTAAGTACAATATCGTGATCAAATGCTATTGGAGCTGTTACTATTTCTCCAACACAAGGGTTGTTTTCATATTCTATAGCTGCTTCATCATCAAAACTCATTTCTTCTGTAGCATCTCCATCTCTCCAGTAATAATTTAGAAAATCTGATCCTCTCTGCCACAATATGTATAGATAGTCGTTGTCGTTTGTAATTTTTAATTGTCCTAAATCCAGAGCTCTATCTTGAGTATACATACAAGTATTTTCAATCTCGTCAGTTCCCCAAGTATTAGTATCTGTATCGAAGTAATATATTGTTCCAGAGTAGGGGTATCCAGCAATAGTATCTTCAATTAGAATATCAACATCATCCCAGTCATCAAATTCACCATCCATGTCTATAGTTTTAGCTTCAGAATGAAATAAACTAAATGAGAAAACAAGCAATGAAAGAAAAATGCATTTGATAAGGTTTACTTTTTTCATATGATGTAATTATAGAGCTGATTTGTATATGTCTGTCAAATACTAATAATAAACCCTGATAAAGGTACGGTAGGAATAAAAAAATACAGCGTTTTTTATACAAGTCGCTGTTAAAACTTGTTAGCTTTACTTTTTTTGACTAAGGATAAAAGCCAGTGCTTCAAGGATCACTGTTAGCACCACTAAAAACAAGATATAGTGCCAGGGACTCTGAAATATTGGGGTGGACATTTTTTCCTTTCTCCTAGAATTTTAAGGTTATTCTTAGAGCCATTGTAATACCTTAATCCTTTTTTGTCAAAAACTACAGGACTATGTATACTTGTTCAATTTTTAATGTTTTTACCTATTCCTCGTTAAAGATTCCCCTCCAAATAAAAGCAGAAATGTTAGTACCTCCACTGGTAAGATTAATTGCCTTTTTTAATTCATATTGGCTGATAGTTCCATCTAATGGTTCTCTTTGAGGAATATTTCCAGTGTAGTAACTTTGAAGAATTGGTAAAGCACGGTTATCACCAAGTTGACCTAATGCCCAAATTGCATTATTTCTTTCTCTAAATCCTTTTCTTTCATCTTTGAGAAGTAATATTAAAGACTCAACACAATCACTACCATATGCTCTTCTAGCATTTTGACATTGGTTTTTAACCTCATAACCAATCCAAGAACATCCAATAAAAAAGAGAAGAAAAAAGATGCTAGCTCCAATAGCAGTAATATAAAATAAGTTTTGTTTAATATTTTTAATTTTCATTTGTTTCTCCTTCGTAGGAAAATATTTCCTCAATTTTAACCTTAAAAAGATTAGAAATTTTAAATGCTAAACCTAAAGATGGTAAGTATTTATCACTCTCAATAGCAATTACTGTTTGTCTGCTTACCCTTACCCTTTCTGCTAGCTGTTCTTGAGTTAAATCATGCATAGCTCTATAAACCTTTAATTTATTTTTCATTGTTACCCCCTCCATATTTTCTATTTAAGAAATGATAAGAAATGGCATAAATTGCTATTAGAAATAAAGCTAGATAAGCAAAAACCATTCCCAGTGATTCTAAGTAAGCAAATTCTCCTTTAGCAAAAACAGAAAGACCACTATAAGAAGGAATAAGCATTAGTAATGCACTAATACCTATGGTAGGAGCAAAAATAGCATAGGTCATTCTAGCTGCTTTTTCTTGGATTGTTGCTTCTCGTTCATCAGTTCTAATTTGAGTTTTTGATCTAACAAATGTCATAAAGACTAATCCAGTTGCTACACCAGCAATTGATAAGAGGTAGCTATTGTTGGTTACAGCCAGAATGACAACGGCAGAGACAAAGAGGGTAATTATTACACGAATTTGATTGTATTTTTTTCTATTCATATTAACATAATGTATAGTATGTATTACATTATGTCAAGTAATACTTACATAATGTATGTTATTTAAAAGCAGATAGAAATCCGTTTATGATGGCAAGTACTACTGCGGCAAGTAATGCTGTGCTAAATCCTTCAATTTTAAAGCCAGGTACAATGCTACTCATTACTAGAAGTAATATTGCATTAATTACAAATGTGAATAATCCTAGCGTTAGGATGTTAATTGGTAGTGTCAGGATGACAAGTATTGGTTTAATAATGGATGTTAGTATGCCCCAGACGATAGAAATGACTAACAGTATCTGCCACCCACCAATTGTTATACCAGGTACCAGATACGCAGTAGTATAGAAAGCAAGTGCATTAATTAGTAGTTGTATTATCATGTCTATATTATATGCACAACACTGTAGCTTTGTATAAAGATTAGTAAAGTGGGCACGTGAAGAAATAGGGAACTTTCATCATAATTATGAATCAGTTCCCTTCTTAGTTAAGCATTCCTTTGGATCCAACCGTAGTCTCTTCCGTCGATACTTATACCAGTCTTGCGGTCAAACTCCATTGTTCTGGGTACATCCACATCAACCGTGCAAATGATTTTCGTGTCAGTAATGTCTGTAACTACGGCATCTGAAATCCAGGGTTTACCTTCATCAAGACTTTCCATAACCCTGAAAAGCTTTTGCCCAATATATACATTTGAAAAATCATCGCTTTTTATTATGGCAAATGCTTTCTCCCAGTCTTGTACTTTGAAGGCTTTGTGATCATCATCATGATCAGAAGAATCTTTATACCACAACAATAATGCATCTCCAGGTTTAATGCCCAGGGGTTTCAGTCTTTGATCATCTTTCAGGGGATATTTTTCAATTTCTTCTGGTTTACCGATTAAATAACCAACTACATTTAAAGCCACCTCAAAACCTTGAATATCTATTTGTTGCATTTTCTCTCCTTCTTTTATTTTTGATAGCTAGAGGATTATATTATAAATGATGGAAAGAGTCAAATACTACAGGGCATTAAATACACATACATAAGTTTATACGAAAGATAGTAG
>JBAQUF010000071.1:0-7184 GCA_049297375.1 Patescibacteria group bacterium | reverse complement strand
TCTATCAGCACTTTCAATAACAATAACTGTAGCATCAGGAACATCAATTCCTACGTCAATTACGGGGGTTGATACTAAAACTTTTATCTTTCCACTTTTAAAATTACTAATAACCTCTTCTTTTTCCTTTGGTTTCATCCTTCCATGTAATAGTCCTATTGTTACTCCCTTAAACACACCATCTTTTAAGTATTCATATTCAGCTTGAGCTGCTTTAACATTTGCAAGTCCAGAACTCTCTGACTCTTCAATTAAAGGACACACAATAAATGTTTGGTCTCCTTTATCTTTTATCCATTTATAGGCTTGATCCCTCATTTTCTCTGGAATTACTTTTGTACTTATTTTTCTTTGTTCAAAAGGAAAATCTTTTAGTATAGATATAGATAAGTCCCCATAAAGAGTAAGAGCTAAAGTTCTTGGAATTGGAGTTGCAGTCATAGATAAAAGATGAGGTTTTGTATCTCCATTTATTAGTTCTACTATCTTTCCTCGTTGTTCAACTCCAAATCTATGTTGTTCATCAATTACTACTAATCCGACGTTGTTATATAAATCTTTAGCGAACAAAAGAGCGTGTGTTCCTATTAATATATCCCACTCCTCATCCTTTTTCTTTTTACTTCCTGTTTCAATATCTATCTTTATATTTGTATCTTTGAGTATCTTACTGAACGTTTCAAAGTGTTGATTTGCTAATATTTCAGTTGGTGCCATATATAATGTTTTTAATCCATTAAGATGGCAGATATAGGAAGCAATAATTGCAAGGACTGTTTTTCCTGTACCTACGTCCCCCTCTAAGAGTCTATTCATTGGAGCAGATTTTTGTAGATCTTCCATAACTTCTTCCAATGCATCTTTCTGGGATTTAGTAAGTTTAAAAGGTAATGATTTAATAAAGTTAGAAAGTTCTCCTTTGTACGGTTTTAATTTGTAGCCTTTAGATATTTTTGACCAATCATTCTTTCTTTTTTCTACATTTAAAAGTTCAATAAAAAGCTCTTCAAATTCAAATCTCTTATGATTTTCTTTAGCTTGGTTCTCACTATTTGGAAAATGAACTTCTTCTAGTGCTTTGTTTACTTCATCAAATTTCTTTTCTTTTAGTAATTCTTCCGGTAGGAATTCTTTAAGATTAGTATCAGAATTTAAAAGAAATTTAATCTTTCCCCTTAGCCACTTTGAAGACACACCTGATGTTTCTGGATACACAGGGACAAGCCTTCCTGTGTTTATATTCTCTACTTTTTGTTTTTCGTTATCATATACTGCTTCTATTTCTGGACTAATAAAACATAATTTTCTATCAAATGTTGTTACCCTTCCACTTACCAAATAGTTTTTACCAACATTTAATGTATCTTTTATGTAATGCTGGTTAAACCAAATAAGGTTTAATTCTTTTGTATGATCTACCACTACTGCTTTTGTTATTCTTTTTCTTCCTCTTGTGTATATGTTTTCTACTGATCCAAGTATTGCTCTTACTGATACAACATCCCCTTCCTTAAGATCTTTGATATTTTTAATTTGAGAATAATCATTGTATCTAAAAGGAAGATGGTACAAAAGGTCTTCTACTGTAAATATCTCCAAGTTTTCAAGAAGTTTTTTATATTTAGGTCCTATTTTAGGTATAACCGAGATTGGAGATTCTACGTTAATCATGATATTATTCTATCAATTTTAAGGTTCTTGTATTGATATTAGCATGTTGATAATCAAATATTTGCTGTTATGACAATAAAAATTTGAGAGGAGGCAGAAGTGGCAGTATTATTTGATCCGAGATTTGTTGATTTTTGTGATGACTTGGCTAGAAAGTCAGTTAACCCTAAGGACGTGGAATTTTGGAAAAGATTGCGCTTTCTTACCAATGTTCTCCTTTTTAAGTCTATAGATACATTGGCAGAAGCAATGGAAAAGTTTAATACTACAAAAGGAGAAGAATTACTAAGTCCCAAGGAAGGAGAAAATTACCGTCGTATTTCAGGATTGAACTACTGTTTATTCCGTGAAGATTCTAATCCTAGCTTAAGTGCGGAATTTATAAAGTTTTGTCTTGAAAACAAAAATGGGAAGAAATGGCTAATGCAGAAGGAGGATCTAAATGTTAAAGGGTGTTAGTGTTACTTTTGTTGCCAAAGATGAGAAAAAAGTGTTGAAACTGCTCAAAATGCACTTTGTAGATTCGTGCAGAATCGAAAAAATTACCAAAGGAGGAGAGATTAAGAATGGTGGAGAAAAGGGTGTATTCACCTTTTATGTCCCTCCAGAAGAAGCAGATGATTTTATGTTCTTTCTTGATGCCGAAGGTGGTCAAGGAAAAACTCTTGAGGTACGTGCTTTCGACGATGATAGCTCCAAAGATTCTATTTGGTACGAGGTGGTAGTTCTGTAGATTTATGCTTGGTTGAAATTGAAATAGACCGTAACATTATCCTTTTGGATGTTGCGGTCTTTCTTTTTGTCTTAACATCTATAAAAGATACGGTAGTATTGAAGTCAAAATTAGAGTAACTGTTGCAAAGATAATAATTACTTTAATTACGTTATCTTTTCTAAATGCTCTTCTCACTGATTTTCTTAGGTGTTTCCTCTTTTCTTTAAAAGACATTATTCAACCTCAAAAAACTTTCTTTTACCAAACTTAACAATTGTTCTCTTAGTAAAATCTATTGGAAGATATGGATCTTCTATCTTATTTCCATTCACTTCTACTCCACCTTGCTCTACAATTCTTTTTATTTCACTTGATGATAATTCTGGATTATTTGCTCTAATAAAATCAATTAATTGTGTAACTCCACTAGCCTTTACCTTTACGGTAGCATCTTGTGATATATCCTTCTTTTGTATTGTTTTTTCAAAAAATTCCTGAGCTTTCTTTGCTTCTTTATCTCCTTTTATCATCTTTGTAATTTCAAAAGCCATGAGTTTCTTGTATTGCATTGGATTATCTTCTGCCTTCATTCTTTCTTGAATATTCCATATATCTTCAAGAGAGACATTAGTTAAAAGCCTTAACCCTTTAAGTATAAGTTCATCTGGGTAAGACATTGCTTTTCCATACACATCTTCAGCTTTATCACTTAAATTGATTCCATTTCCTTTTGTTTTACTCATAGTAACAGCATCTGGAGCTTCCATAAGCTCATGTCCTCTAACAAACTTTTCTTTATTCCTCATTATCTTTGATAAATTCCTACCCATTAACATATTAAATATTTGATCATTTCCTCCAATTTCCAGATCAACATCCATAGCAATAGAATCATAACCTTGCATTAACGGATATATAAATTCTTGAAGACCTATTGGTGTATTGCTTTTTAATTTTTTTTGAAATAAATCTCTTTCCAGCATTTGCTGAACTGTAGTTTTAGACATCAGTTCAATGATATCTTTAAGTTTAAGTTTAGATAACCATTCTGAATTTCTTTTAAATTGAGCTGGGTTATCTCCTTCAAAATCAATGATCTGTGCTGCTTGTTTTTTCCAACCATCCATATTTTTTAATATTTCTTCTTCACTCATTATCTTTCTATCTTTTCCAACTTCTGGGTCTCCACAAATAGCTGTAAAATCACCAACTAAGAAAATTACCTCATGTCCGAGCTGTTGTAGTATTCTTAATCCTCTTATTCCCATTGCATGTCCTATGTGAAGATATGGACCAGATGGATCAAAGCCTTGGTAAGCTCTAATTCTCTCACCTGACATCAGTTTTTCTCTTAATGTATCTACTGATGGAACTATAGTTTCAACACCTCTAGTAAGGAACTTTTCTATTAGTTTTTCATCTTTTAGAACCTTTACCATAATATGAGTATATCAAAGATAAATAAATGTTTAATAGATATAAAAAAGCGTCCCTGCGATTATTTTGATCGTAGGGACGTTTACTTTATTTCTTCTTTTGGAGCATATACTCGTTTTTCTTCAAACCTTCCTTCAATACTTGAGATACAGTAAAGATTCCACAGTCTTGATGAAACATCCCCCCACACCTTTTTCTTAAACGGACTTCTTGATTAAGCTTCATTCTTGGAATCATGAATGTCCTAACCAAACTCTCGTTGAAGAACAAGGCACTTCCTTTCCATATTAAGTTGCCTTCTAAATTTTCAACTTCGATTTCCATTCTTACAGCGGGAGTGTCGGGTACGTCTGTTTTTGTTGGTTTTTTATTTGTAGTGCATAGTCTTACCTTTTTGAATCTACGTGCTCCGTTACTCATTATCTGTGCTCTCCTTTAACAAGTAATTTGTTGAGACATTGTACTATAAGGCAACATTTAAATCAAATTAGTACAAAACACATATATTTTAGTTTGATATAATAAATTGATGTCAAAATTTTCTAATCAAAGCTATACGTCATTTCAGAGATTAAAGAGGAATCAATCTACAGGAGGAATAATAAAGAAAATCTTTCTTTTTATTAAATCAATAATAATTAAAATATCATCAAAAATAGTGTCTATACTCCCTGAACCTAAGTCAATGCCTTCTGCTCAAAGAAGAAAAAGACTCTACAGACTAACATATATATCTTCAATAGCCTTAACCATTATGGTTGCAGGACTGTTTATACTAATAATTATATTTGCTATCTTCTCAAGAGATCTTCCTAATCCAAACCAACTGCTTGAAAGAAGTTTTGAGCTATCAACAAGATTTTATGATAGGAATGGAGAACTTTTATATGAAGTATATGGAGATAAAAATAGAACATTAGTAAAACTTGAAGATGTATCTTCTTATGTTGTTCAAGCTACTTTGTCTGCAGAAGATTCCGAATTTTATCTTCATAAAGGATACTCTTTAAGGGGAATAGTTAGAGCATTAAAAAACACATTCTTTGGAGGCAGCCTTCAAGGAGGATCAACTTTAACCCAGCAAGCAATAAAAAATACACTTTTAACACAAGAAAGAACAGTAGTTAGAAAGATAAAAGAATTAATTTTATCTTTACAGCTTGAAGGAAAGTACACTAAGGATGAAATACTTCAAATGTATTTAAATGAAAGTCCTTATGGTGGTTTAAACTATGGAATATACTCTGCGTCTAAAGCCTACTTTAACAAAGAACCTAAAGATTTAACTATGGCTGAGTCAGCTTACCTTTCTGGTCTTACTCAAAGTCCTACATACTATTCCCAGTTTGGATCTAATCCAGAAGCTGGAATAGAAAGAAAGAATTATGTTTTGTATTTAATGAAAGAAAGAGGATGGGTAGAAAAGGATGGAAAAAGGCATTACATAACAGAAGAACAATACGAACAAGCTAAAAATGAAACATTAAAGTTTGATACAGCAAGAGTTCCAATCGAGGCCCCTCATTTTGTTTATTATGTTAAGCAGTACTTAACTGATATCTTAGGGCAAGAAGCAGTTGAAATGGGAGGTTTGAAGGTAAAAACATCTCTTGATTTAAATATACAAAGATTGGCTCAAGAAACTGTTACTAATGAGCTTGAAGCATCTGAAAATCTTAACGTTTATAACGGAGGTATGATTGTTCTTGACCCAAAAACTGGAGGCATCTTAGCTATGGTTGGATCTAAAGGCTACAATCTTGACCCAGAGCCTGAAAATTGTGTTTCTGGAGGAACTGGGGAGAATAGTTGCAAATTTGATCCGTATGTTAATGTTACTCTTGCAAGCAGACAGCCAGGATCTGCAATTAAACCAATAACCTACGCTACCATGCTTTCACAAGGTTATACTGCTGCTTATCCACTTCTTGATGTCCCAACAAAGTTTGAAGGATCCGCTCCTGATGAGCCTTACATCCCAGAAAACTATGATGGTAAGTTTAGGGGTATTGTTTCCTTAAGAAAAGCATTAGGTAACTCATTAAATATCCCAGCTGTTAAAGTGTTAAAAATAGTAGGTATTGGAAATATGATAGATCAGGCAGAAAAAATGGGAATAACTACATTTAAAGATAGATCAAGGTATGGTCTTGCCTTAACCTTAGGAGGTGGAGAAACAAAGCTTTTGGAGTTAACAGGAGCATTTAGTGTATTTGCTGCTAAGGGAATATACAGGGAGCCTACTCCAGTAATTGAAGTTACAGATCAAAAAGGAAATGTTATATACAAACCATCTCAAACAGAAAAAAGGGCTTTGAGTGAGGAAGTAGCATTTTTAATATCAGATATTCTGTCTGATGATGGTGCCAGATCTGATGCATTTGGAGCAGGAAGTCTTTTGAATATTCCTGGGAAGCAAGTAGCAGTGAAAACAGGAACTACAGATGATAAGAGAGATAACTATGCAATAGGTTTTACACCATCTATTGTTGCTGGAGTGTGGGTTGGAAACAGCAATAATGAAAAAATGAATCCTTATATCGCATCTGGTATTTCCGGAGCATCTCCAATTTGGAATGAGTTTATGACAGAATACTTAAAAGATAAGGAGAATGAAAAGTTTGAAACTCCTAAGACTGTTAAGAAAGTTGAAGTAGATAAGCTTACTGGAGGTCTTCCTTATAAAGATAACGATAAAAGATCTGAGTGGTTTGCACAAAATACAGAACCGACTGCAGTATCTGATTGGTATCAAAGGATTCAAGTGTGTGAGATTGATGGAAGAATAGCCAACGATGAGTGTAAAGATGCTGATAAGACAGAAACTAAGGATTTTATTAGAGTTAAGGCAGAGTTTCCTTACTGGCAAAGTGCAGTGGATTCTTGGATTAAGGATAATTACAACAATGATGAAAAGTATTTTCCTCCTCTTATGACATCAAAGCTGGAGTTTGATGGAGATGAAGTCACAAATAAGGATGAAGTTCATACAGAAATTGTTGGTGTTGATGAAGGAGATTCAGTTTATCTTAACTTTAGATTGAATGCTGAAGTTTCTTGTTATAACGATGTAGAAAAAGTTACTTTTTATATGGATGGTGAAAAGATTGGAGAAGACAGCAAGACCCCATATGGATATAATCTTGAACTTAAATCAAGTGATATCGGATTTCATACATTTAAAGTAACTGCAAGAGATGATGAAGATAACAAAGGGGAATATGAAGTTAAGCTTAATGTTGTTGGATATGCTAATTAAATCTTAATGTAGTTTCTTACTTAGTTTGATTATTTCCTTTGTTCCTGCTAGTATCCAAGAAATAAACTACAGATAGGAGAGAAGATATGAAGACTACGATTG
>JBAQUF010000070.1:0-3709 GCA_049297375.1 Patescibacteria group bacterium | reverse complement strand
CAATCAGGTGGTGGAAATGGCTTTTCTTTCTCAAAATTAAGAGCTAAAGGAGCAAGAATATCTACAAGCAAAGGTGTTTCATCAGGACCTATTGGATTTATGAAAGTTTATGATTCTGCTTTTGGAGAAATTGCACAAGGTGGTGTAAGAAGAGGAGCCAACATGGGAGTTTTAAGAGTAGATCATCCAGATATTAGAGATTTTATTAAATGTAAAACACGAGAAGGATCTATTTCTAACTTTAATATATCTGTTGCAGCTACTGATGAGTTTATGAAAGCTGTAGAAAATGATACAACTTACAACGTAGTAGATCCTAAAACAAAACAAATTGTGGAGACACCCAGAGCAAGAGAAGTATTTGACCTTATGATTGAACAAGCCTACAAAAATGGAGAGCCTGGAATACTCTTTATTGATACTGCAAATAAGCAAAATCCTGTACCTCATTTATATACATTAGAAGCAACAAATCCATGTGGTGAACAATGGCTTGGTCCTTATGAAAGTTGTTGTTTAGGTTCTATTAACTTAGCTCTTCATGTAGATTCCAATGGAAAAGTAGACTGGAATGAACTTCAAAAAACAATAATAATGGGAACTCGCTTACTTGATAATATAGTTACTGCAAATAGGTACATTCCTCAAGTTTCTCAACTTAAAGAAGCTGCTTTAAACTGCAGAAGAATTGGCCTTGGAATAATGGGATTGGCAGATTTAATGTACAGCATGGGTATAAGATATGGGAGTGAAGAAGCTCAAGAGTTTTCTGCCCAAATAATGGAGTTTGTTAGATTTCATTCCATGAAGGCTTCTATTGAAATTGCTAGAGAAAGAGGACCATTCTTAAAAATAAGAGGGAGTATATTTGATCCAGAAAACATTACATGGAAGATTCCGGTTTCTCTAAAACCATATTCAAGAAACTGGAACAGACCTTCTTTGAATTGGCAGGAAATACAAAATGGTATAAGAATGTTTGGTATTAGAAATGCTGCAATAAATACCATTGCTCCAACAGGAACAGTTTCTCTTGTGGCAGGGGTAGAAGGTTATGGTTGTGAGCCGGTATTTGCCCTTGCTTATTATATGAATGTTTATCAAGCAGCTGGTCAAGATACACAAATGACATTAACTTATGTAAGTCCATCCTTTCAAAAAGCCTTGGACTCACTAAACATGGATGAAGACACAAAGAAAAAGGTAATTGATAAAGTTCTGCATGAAGGTTCTTGTCAAGGAATAGAAGAGTTGCCAGATCATATCAAAAACACCTTTGTTGTAGCTGCTGATGTAACTCCAGAAGAACATATATTAACACAAGCTTCCTTGCAAGCATTTGTGGACAATTCTATTTCAAAGACATGTAATTTTCCTCAAACTGCAACAAGAGAAGATGTAGCAAAGGTTTATATGATGGGTTGGAAATTAGGTTGCAAAGGGTTAACGGTTTATGTAACTGGAAGCAGACAAGAAGTTGCTTTAGAGACGAAGAGTACAAAAGAATCAAAAGAGTCAAAAACACAATCAGAATCTTCTTCTCAATCAGCTTCTTTACCATTAGCCAGCATAGAGGGAAATACTTTACTTGGTAAACTTGATAATCAAGTACTAGACGATGATAGTTCCGAAGGACTGCTAAAGAGAGCCTACAGACTTGAAGGTGCTACCTATAAAGTTAAAACTCCTCAAGGTAAAGCTTTTATTACAATAAATAAAACACCAGAAGGAAAGCCTTTTGAAGTGTTTATTAATGTTGGAAAAGCAGGAACAGATGTATCAGCTTTATCAGAAGGTTTAGGCAGACTTGTCTCAGGATTGTTAAGATACCCAGATTCACGAAATGATACTGTAAAGGAAATAATTACACAGCTTGGTGGAATAGGAGGATCAAGGTCAGTAGGATTTGGAAAAAACAAAATATATTCAATTCCAGATGCTGTAGCCAAGGTTTTAGCTGAAGAGTTTGGTTACAACATACCTCGTTCAAATGGAACAAATGGAAATGACCTTACTGATGATAAAGGTGACAGAACAGATGTTATTGAAGAAGACATTAAGTCTAAGTATGTGAAAGAGTCAGGTTTAGCCAACATAGACGTATGCCCTGAATGTGGAAACTACTCATTCATTAAGGAAGAAGGTTGTTCTAAGTGCCATGAATGTGGATACTCAGTTTGCTAGTTGACCTAAACATACGTCGTAGTATATTTATGATGTTCCTGCCCTCAAAAGTATGTTTAAGATATATACAAAGAAGGGCGATAATGGATTTACCTTCTTACCAAAGGTGGGTAAGAAGTTGCTAAAGTCAGATTTAGTGTTTGAAGTGTTGGGAACATTTGATGAACTTGGAGTTTGTTTAGGATTTCTCCATACAGCTAGATTAAATGATATTAGAAAAGTTTCTGTTGAAGTTCAAAAAGATCTTTTAAGTTTAGGATCTTTGATTATTTCTCAAGAAAAAATATCTGATGTTAATATTAAGCATTGGGAAAAAAGGGTTAAAGAATTAGAGGAAGTTATTGATTATTTTGAAGCAAAAACAGATCCTCTAAAGAGCTTTATTCTCCCTGGAGGATGCAGAGAAAGTAGTTTTCTTCATTTAAGCAGAGTTGTGTGTAGAAGATTAGAAAGACTTGTGGTTATGTATACTAAAAAGAGAAAAGATATGGTTTTTATTGTTAAGTATTTAAATAGATTATCAGATCTACTTTTTACTATGGCTAGGTATGTGAACAAAAAGCTTGGATTTAAAGATATGATTTGGGAGAATAAAGCATAATGAAGAAATATTACTTTCTAGTTGCTTTATTGTTGGTCATGTTTGTGCTTCTTATCTTTGTTTTAGTTGTTGCAGCAAGAAAATCTGATAACTACTTTAACTTAGTTGGCGCTTTAAATAGTATTGTTAGAATATAAACTGCTGTTAAACAGTAACAATCTCCTGATAAAATCAGATATAATAAAATTGATATGGCTTTTACAGTTCCAGATAAAAAAACTATACCTGAACTTGAAGAGGAAACTTTAAAGTTTTGGAAAGAAAATAAAACATTTGAGAAATCTGTAGAAAGAAATTCCAAGGACAATCTTTATGTATTCTATGATGGCCCTCCTTTTATATCAGGTCTTCCGCACTATGGTCATATACTAGGTTCTGTTGCTAAGGATGTTGTCCCTAGATACTGGACAATGAAGGGTAAAAGAGTTGAAAGATTGTGGGGGTGGGATGCTCATGGGCTGACTGTTGAAAATAGAGTTCAAGAAGTTCTGGGTATTAAAAATAGAAGAGATATTGAGTCTTATGGTTTGGAAAAGTTTACTAAAGCTTGTTATGAATATACTTCAAAGACATCTGCTGAATGGGAGTGGTATGTAGATAGGATAGGTAGGTGGGTGGATTTTGAAGATGCTTATAGAACAACGGATCAAAAATATATGGAAAGCATTATGTGGGCTTTTAAACAGCTTTATAACAAGGAATGCATTTATGAGGGAATAAGGACATCTCTTTATTGTCCTACCTGTGGTACTCCTGTTTCTGATTTTGAAATTGCTATGGATAACTCATACAAAGATGCAGAAGATCCATCTATTATTGTTAAGTTTCCGGTTATTACAAATGGAAAATTTAAAGGAATAAATATTTTAGCTTGGACGACCACTCCATGGACTCTTCCGTCAAACAGAGCACTTGTTGTTGATG
>JBAQUF010000069.1:0-2611 GCA_049297375.1 Patescibacteria group bacterium | reverse complement strand
GTATAAAAAGAATGGCTATTTCTAGCATAAAAGCCTATCTTTAAGACCAAAGTGACTTTTAAGGATATTTGCTTCAAGTTCAGAAAGCTACATAATAAAATCTTCTTTAGTTCTTGTAGGGAAGATCTTGCATATGTAATTTTTTTTGTCTTAAATCCCGGACTTCTTCTCTTTGTTATTGTTCTAGTGTAGGAGTGGGGATACTATTCCCAAGACAACACTTTGAACCACTTAAATATCCGCTTCCCGAATCTACCCCAACTTTACAAAGTCCATATGCTATTGGTGTACTTTTATCAACACATAGACTATCAGTAGAATTAGAACCTGGAGTTTGTCCAATAGTTGAGCTGCTACCGTTTTTGTAACACATGCCATTTTTTAAAGTCCATCCATCCTCACAATAGTAATAGGTTGTTGTTTTAGTACAAGTCTTTCTTGTTGAATTGTATACATATCCATCTGGACAACAACCTACATTCTCTATCTTATACCAACCTTCCTGGCATGTACTTGCTTTATTTATATAATCATTCCATTCTTTTTTAAAATTGTCCATATCTTCTGTATAGGCTTGTACATAATTGTATGCGAAAGTCTCTACGCTATTAAATCTAACAGCTAGCATATTGCTTTTATCTTGGGTATTTTGTGAATTAAAATTACCAAGTCCATAGCTATTAACAGAGAACATTATTTGATTAGTAAAATATGCAGAGTACTTAGTGAAGAGCTCCCTCTGATATATAATTTCCTCTGAAGATTCATCAGTGCTTTTTCTGGTACCTGTGTCTTTAAACTTAATTATATGGCTATAATTGTCTCCGCTTAAAGCTATAGTATTACTATTACTACTTCCTCTGGTATATATATTTGCACTTCCATATATTATATATATATCAGCTTTCAGATTATTTCCTACAAGGTTAGATTCTTCTACATTTTTTTTATCCTGATAATTTGCAAGGCCATCTTCATATATAGATAGGGTTATTTCTGCGTCAGAGAGTTCAATAATTCTATCTCCAGCCTGGATGGTAAACTTGTGTCCCTCGGGTTGTTTATTGACCCGGTAGTATGCTTGTCCTTTCATTTGAACAATTCTAGTCTCGTTGTCGTAAAAATTGAATTGAAGTTTTGAGTTATTTGTCATACTAACCATTGACTCATCTGGCAGGAGCGCGTAGGCCGAATAGGTTATTGTTTTCCCTGTCTCATATTCTTCTTTATAACTATTGGTATGAATTTGAGTGGTAGCATGATTTGGTATTACAAGTTTCTCTCTACCAAGTATTAGGCATTCTGTATTGTCTTCATCTGAGAGGAGAGTGTTGTATGAGCAAGGTTCCGCATCTACACTGTAATCAGATCTTAAAACCACAACAGGGATTGTTTCATTGTCGTATCCAACTTCTCCGTACAAATCAAATGTGGGTGTACTGTCTTCTAAATCATAGGGTTGAGTTAATGCTTGTAATGCAGCCTCGGAATCATCAGCGAAACCTTTGGTTGTTTGATTATCTTCTGTCTTTTCTATCCAATTTATCTTCCCCATCCCTTTTAGTATGAAAAATCCAGTAACAAGAAGAATTATAATGGATATTGGAATGCAAATGAGAAGGAGTTGCTTTTTAGATAAAGTAATCTTTGGCAATGTTAATTTCTTCATTTTGATATGAATAAGATTATTAACTACTGTATCAATTAAGGATGGTTATGTCAAAAAAGGGGAAACATTGAAGAAATCATACGGGACATACGGGTCTGGACCCCGTCTTCCCAACTAGATGATATCAGAAATGAGACAAAAGAGACACCTAAAAAAGAGATGAGAATGTCTTACTCTAACCTCAGTACCCCATAAGAGTCTCCACCATTCCACCACATAAGCCAAATTTCGCAAAAGTATTTTTCATAGAAATGATCTGGCCCAAAAGGTTGATATTCTGCTTGTAAATCCAATGCTTTCTGATGATTAAATAAGCGGCTTTCAGAGTAGCAAAGAAGTAGTATTTTAGATTGATCGACACCAGCATAAAGACCGGCCTCTAATTTCTTCAATTTTGTGTCAATTGTGTTAGTGAGTTTATCTTCTGGCTGTAGAAGAAGATCTCTTTTCTGATAAGGATTGTTAATACCATTCATGTCTTCCCAATAATTTTTCGCTTGTGAATCATTATCATATGTTGAAACAATTTCTATTGAGTAGTTATCAAAGCATATAATATCTGGTTCTTTCCGATTAGGATCTCCCGGTCGTAGATATTGGAGGTTTAAAGTTCCAAACTCTGAATGAAGTTGCAAAAACTTAAAAGCTATAGCCTTTTCTCTGTCTTGTTTCTTGTTATCTGCCATATTTATATTGTTTTTCTAAAAGAAGTTCAAAGAGTTTTCTTGTTACACATTTAGCCCCAAATTTTTTAATTGCTTGGTCGTGAGTCTTAATATAGAAATCACTAAAGGCTTTTCTTTGCAATCCTCCCATAGATAGGCCTTTAATATCAAAGTTCTTATACTTGTTCTTAATATAAAAAAATGAAAGATCTAAGTTAATCTTTACCTGAGCTTCAGTATGTACTAATAAATACCCTTTTTCGCCTTCGAATTCTTT
>JBAQUF010000068.1:0-1848 GCA_049297375.1 Patescibacteria group bacterium | reverse complement strand
GGCTTCTACATATCAAATATAACCGTGAGTTGTACTGAACAGAACGCCGTGCAAGAGTGCCTCCGATACTTCCAACCCATCGATTGATTCTATCCTGCGCTTAAAAACAAGAGCTGCCTTTGCGGGCAGCTCAGCCCATCGTCAAACCCCATGTTTCAAGCGAGACATGGGGTTTGGCATATTGAATAAAGCCATGGCATAAAAAAGCGAACCAAACGCGAAAGAGGCTTCCAGAGCAGGGAAGCCATTTTCTTCATGTTCTGAACGGCGGCGGTGAGGAATGCTTGCTCGCGCATGTTGGCATTGCCGCGCATGCGGGCATAGCGAAAGCCGTGGAGCTGTTTGGCGTCCGCGAAAGAAAGCTCAATCGTTTGTTTTCGCCCGGCGTAGAGATTTTTTCCCGCCGGGGTTTTCGTAAAAGTGTCTGCCTGATCCAGATCATCTTGCCACACATGCCGCGTCACCATCTTTCGCTTACTACTTGCGCCGAAACACTCCGTTCGTTTTGGGCACGATTGACAACTCTTTGTGTCACAGCAGTATTGACGGTATCCTTCGCGGCTTGTCGTGGTGTGTTTTAGCAGACAACCTTGCGGGCACATATAGCAGTCGAGCGCGGGATCGTAGTGGAATTTGAATTTGCCATATGTGCCGTGCGGGTGCGTGTGCCTTCGATATCCCAGAATTGCTTGAATGCCATTCTCCGCAAGTTGGTGCGCGACGGCTGCGTTGTGGTATCCTGCGTCAAGACCCATGTAGAACGGAAGCTTTCCAAGTCGTTTTTGAATCTGCTGCAAGACTACGGGGATCGCGTCGGTGTCATTGATGTTCGCGGGCGTAATATGCGTGTTGACGATGATATTATATCTGCTGTCTACCGTTCTGTGCTCGCTGTAGTGGAATCCGTCCGGCTTGCCTTCCTTGTGCAGCTGCCCGCTGTCGGGATCGGACTTGCTCTGCTGAATCTTACCCGTCGTTGGCGGATCGTTCTTGTCGTCAAACTTTTTCTTGCCTAACTTCTTGCGTTCCTCGGCAACCGCCGCATCCAGCTCACGGATGTAAGTTTTGGACGTGCGCGTGACAGTAACCTCGACCTTCTTGTGCTTATTCGCCAGCGCTTTGACATGCGTGCTGTCGGTGTATAGTATCTTGCCGCCGACGAGTCCTTTTAACTGCGCCTGATTCAATATCTCCTGAAAGATCTGCTCGGCGATGTCGTTGTTGCGAAACCGCCTTTTCCGATTCACACTGATCGTCGCGTGATCCGGCACCTTTTCCGTCAACCCCAACCCGCAGAACCAACGATACGCCGTGTTATCCTGAATCTCTTCACAAAGGCGCACCTCGCTACGGATGCCGTACAGATAACCAACAAACAGCATCCGAAACAATATCTCCGGATCGATGGCAGGCCGACCGTTGTCCGCGCAATACAGCGGCGCGCAAAGGTCGTGGATAAACGAAAAATCGATCGCCGCGTCGATCTTCCTCAGCAAATGATCCGGTCTTACCAACAGATCATACGTCACCAATTCCAGCTGCATCTGTTCCGATTCTTTGCGCTTGAGCATGCCTTTTCTCCTTGTGTTTTCCTACTATAATATTCGACATTCCCCTCCGTTTTCCTTTTGGTTTTTTCACCCTTTTATAAAAAAATGCCCATCGACTGACTTTGTCGATGGGCTGATCCGCCGGCTGCCGCCGGCGGATTTTTTACACACTACGCGGAAAGAAGCTTTTACACTTCTAATAAAATGAGAAGAAACGCAAATTTCAAAAATAAATTCGAAAATTTCGGAGAAAATGCAAACACTCTGCAACGATTTGCGGTTTTGCGCAGTGTTGTAT
>JBAQUF010000067.1:0-28854 GCA_049297375.1 Patescibacteria group bacterium | reverse complement strand
TTACAACACTGTATTCATAATCACTGCTAGATATACTTTCAATACTTATTTGATCTCGAGATGAACTTTGAATTAAAGAAGCAGTAAATTGTCCAGCTTGAGATCCCCATGCTGGTTTAATAAATATTTTCAAAAAGGAATAATCCTTCCAGCTTGGATCATGTAAGATTGCAACATCTTGACTCTCTACTACTCCCCCACCAATTTTATCTAAACTTTTTCCAGAAGATGTGGAAAATAAACATTCTTCTTTTGTTTTGCATAAATATTTTGACATCTCCCAAGTTCCATAACCCGAACTCACTTTAACTATTACACCCTTGGAATCAGATTTAGTTTTAGCTCCTCTTACAATACCTTCATCAACTTTTGAATTAAAAAACCAAAACGCTACAGGAAGTACTAAAAAAATGGAAATTATTAAGGCTAAAGGTAAAAAGGAACTCTTCCTCATATGTAAATGAACTCATAATTTAATTTACGTGTCAATGGTTTACATATAAATATACCGAAAATGACAAAGACCCCTAAAAACTTATGTAAATTCTTAAGGGTCTCGGCTTAGCTTGTAATTACAAGGAGGGTTTCCTAGTACTATGCATTCGTGCAAGTCATCAAATTTATTTGTCAAAGTTTCTGGAGATCCCCACCAAACGCATACCCCTTCAATATTATTTCGTACTTTAGTACCTTGAAATTTTCCCGAAGCTGCCTTTTCATAAGCTTCTAGAATTTCACTTCTTGGTATAAAAAACCTACAATCTTTACACTGCTTACAAAGATAGTTTTCCTCCTGGTAAAAGTAAGAGGTTTTTCTACGTATTCCCATGTATACAATTAGTAGGTATTTTTCACCAGTTGCAGTTTTCGTCTCTAACTTTATAGGATAGATTCTTTTCTTTTTCTTTACTTTACTGACTACTTTTACGGAAGGGTCATAAAAGTCAAAATACCCTTGATTCCACAGCTCACACATCTTCTTCTCCTCTCGTTTTTACATGCATACTATTACACAAGACTCCATAAATCAAGATAAAACTAACTTGAGACTGGTATAATGCATCTATGAAGCAACCAAAAGTAGCTCTTGCACATGAGTTCTTGGAACAGTATGGGGGAGCTGAAAAAACATTTGAAGAAATAGCAAAAATATTCCCAGATTCCCCTATTTACACAGCCAAATATAATCCTAGGTACATGCCTGAGTGCATAAAATCAAGAGAAATAATCTACCCAAAAGGATTGGTTAACAAATTTACATCAAAGCTATTCTTTTTGTTTAAAATGCCAACAATATTTGAGAGTTTTGACTATAGAAAATATGACATAGTAATATCTGATGGAAATACATGGAACAAGGGAATAATTACAAAACCGGAACAACTTCATATAACATATATTCATACCCCACCTAGATTTTTATACAAATATTCTCAAGAAACTACAAAGTGGGAAAAGCCATTTATTAAACCTCTCTATAGCTACTTATCAAATGCACTAAGAATTTGGGATTACGTAGCAGCTCAAAGACCAGACTATATTTTAACTAATTCAGAAAATACAAGGAAAAGAATAAAAAAGTTTTATGGAAGGGATTCAAAAGTAATCTACCCACCAGTAGATATAAGTTTTAGAAGTGAAGGTGAATTAAAGAAAGCTATTGTTCCATATTTTGTTATTGTTGGGAGACTATCAAGATACAAAAATTTTGATTTAGTAATAGAAACTTTTAATAAAGTTAGATTCCCACTTATTGTTGTAGGTACAGGACAAGAAGAAGCTAGATTGAAGGAAATTGCAAAGGAAAATATTGTATTTAAAGGCAGAGCATCGGATGAAGAAAAACATCAAATACTTGAAAACGCAGCTGGACTAATTAACCCAGTTGTAGATGAAGATTTTGGAATAGTTCCAATAGAAGCAATGGCTCATGGAAAACCAGTACTTGTTCATAAATCCGGAGGACACTTAGAAACAATAATTGAAGGAGAAGACGGAATGTTCTTTGAAGAAGACACAGTGGAATGTTTATCTGAAAAACTAATAGAGTTTGATAAGGCAATAAAAAACAAACAGTTTAATCGAGAAAAGATAAAAGAACATGCTCAAAGATTTTCCAAGGAAAGATTTTTAACTGAGTTTGAGAACTTTGTAAGAGAGAAATGGGAAGAACATCAAAAGAATGCCTGAGCTTCCAGAAGTATATACAATTTCACAGGATCTAAAGAAAAATATCATAGGATATAAAATAAAAAATATCCAAATATCCAAGTACTACAAGTTGCCATCTCCAATAAACACTAAACTTAAAAACACCATAGGGCTAAAAATACTAGACGTAGATAACATTGCTAAAAATGTAGTTATAAAACTCTCAAAAAACACCTACATTGTATTCCACTTAGCAATGACTGGAAGAATATTACTACGGGAATCAAGCCATAAAGATGATAATTGGGTAAAAGTTGTGCTTGAGTTAGAGAAAAACAAGAAAACAGTAAATCTGAAGTTTGCAGATATGAGGCAATTTGGGAAATTATTGGTACTAAACAAGCAAGGATTATCTACTTTAACTAATAAATATGGGTTAAGTCCTTTAGAAGATAAAATTACTCCAGAAAAGTTCCTAAAAGCAATTAAGTCAAAAAGATCAAACATAAAAAATGTTCTTTTAGATCAAAAAATTATATCTGGAGTTGGAAATATTTATGCAACTGACTCCCTCTTCTTATCGAAAATTCATCCTAAAGTTTCTACTCAAGATATAACTTTGGGGGATGCTACTAAATTGTTAAAGTCTGTAAGACAAGTTTTGAAAGAAGGAATTAAAAATAGAGGATCTACTCTTCCAGATAAAATGTATGTAGATATTTTCGGAAATGAGGGGCACCAACAAAATCATTTCAAAATTTATCTCAAACAAAAATGTCCTGTATGCAACTCCAAAGTTGAGTTTATAAAAATAAATGGAAGAGGAACATACTTATGCCCTACTTGCCAAGTGTATAAAAATACTAGCAATACAAAATTAGAAAATGAGGAAAATAAAAAACAAAGAAAATTATTTTAGCTTAACAATTTCAATTTTATTAATTCAAGTAATTTAGATTCTAAATATTTAAAAACGCAATAAAATTTAAATAAACAAGAAACATGAAAATACACAACTTAAAACTTACAAACTATAGAAACCATTCAAACATGACGATAGATTTTGATGAGAAATTGACTCTAATATCTGGTCCTAATGGTTCAGGTAAATCGAACATATTGGAAGCAATTCACATGCTTTCTACAGGTAGATCTCATAGGTCAAGATATGACAAAGACCTAATTCAATACAACAAGCCTTTTTGCATCGTCAATGCAAAAATAGAAACTAAAGACGAGAAATTTGACATGGAGCTGCAGATTATAAGAAATGAAAAGTTTGAAAATGTTTCTATTAAAAAAGCAAAAATAAATAAGGTTGTAAAGAGTATGCAATACTTTACAGGAATATTTAACTCAGTTCTCTTTTCTCCAGAAGATATACAACTAATAACAGGATCTCCATCTGAAAGAAGAAAATATATGGATGATATGATTTCTCAAGTTGATATTGAATATGAGAGAGCATTAACAAATTACATAAGAGCAGTTAAACAAAGAAACAAACTTTTGGAGTTAATTAATTCTGGTCAAGGAGGTTACAATCAAATAGATTTTTATACAAAACAAATTCTAACTAATGGAATTATTATTCAAGAAAAAAGAGAGAAAATGTTTAAGAGTATAAAACCACATATTAGTGATAATGGAAAAAAGCTAAGTGAGGGGGATGCAAAAACAGAAATTATTTACAAAAAGAATGAAATAAGTGAGGAAAGATTAGAAGAGCATAAAAATCAAGAGATTGCTGCTATGACAACATTAATAGGTCCTCATAGAGATGACTTTGATATTTATTTTAATAATCACAATGTGTCTGAGTTTGGATCAAGAGGTGAACAAAGAACATGTGTTTTAGCTTTAAAACTTTCTGAGATTGAGTATATAGAAAAGATTAAAAAAGAAAGACCTGTACTTTTACTAGACGATATCTTTTCAGAACTAGATGCAAAACATCAAGCTGCAGTAATAAGCACAATAGAAGGACAACAAACTACAATTACAAGCACAGCTAATCCAGAGTTTATTCAAGATAAAGCATTAAGAGTTATTCTTCTTCCTATTGAAAGGTAGATTAAAAGAAAGAATAAGCAGAAAAAGAAAACCTTCGAATGGCGTAACACTCGAAGGTTAATAAATTTACGAAGCTTGAGAACCTCGGTTTTCGAAAGATCTAATTTCAAGTTCCTTATAAGCCCCTTCTTTGTCGACCTCTAAAATCTTGATAGAACAATCACAACAGGCTTCCAGATTAATTGGAATTTTAAAAAATGCCAAGTACTTAGGCATAAAACAAAGGCACTTTTTCACCTGCATCTTCTCGCTCTTCTGAAAAAACTTAAAAGTACTTTCCGAGAATTCTAATGGACTATAGTAGACTCTGTAGAAGACAATACTGCTCATGAATATTCTGCGTCCATTTTTATAAACTTGAAGAAACAAACTATTCTTTTTAGGTCTCTTCTCTGAAGAGACTGTAATCCTCAAAGCATCAGGATAAGCATCCATGCATACAAACATTTTCTCCTCCTTTTATTGTTTAAGTGATCTGTATTATACCAAAAATAATTTCTTATTTACTTCTCTGCGGTAAATATGCAAGAATTAATTATGTTCTTACCAGAGTACTCAATAACATCAAAAACACTTAAAAACATAGCAATTATAGAGTATGGAAAAGCAATAATAGAAAATACAACAATACTTCCTTCTTGGGAATCACAACTTAAGAAAGAAGCTTTAATAAGAAGAATTCATGGTTCCCTTCAACTAATGGGAATAAATATTGAAACACAAAAGATTAAAGAATCAGTAGAAAATATAACCAAATCAGTAAATCAAGAGATATCTAACACTACTAAAGCAGTATTTTTAATTGACGAAATATCAAAGAATAATGAGATAGAAGAAATAGATTTAAAATACATTCATAAAACTCTAACAGAAGGAATAATTCCAAGGATAAAGCAAGGGTCATATAGAACAAATAAGATTCCTAACAAAACAAATCCAGAAGAAATATTAGCTCATGTGGTACAGCTTTTTGATTGGAATAACAGTCTGGACGCAAAAGATACTCATCCCATTGTTACTTCAGCAATAATAAAAGGTTATCTTGAAGTAGTAAAACCATTTGAAGAACTAAACGATATATCCTCTAACCTACTTACTTATATAGTACTCAAAACATCTGGTTATGGACTTAAGGATTTTATATCTCTAGAAAATTATTTTAGAAATACTAAATCGGAATATGAAGAACAAATAAACTCTCTTGATTTAGAGGAACTAGATTTCACTAGATTTATAGAATATTTCTCTGAAGGTTTAGCATCAGAAGTATCTACAACATCACATAATGTAAAATTACTAGCAAAAGATACAAAGATTGCAAAGGCTACTGGAAGAGTAAGACTAACTCCAAGACAAGAAAGAATAGTTGAGTATCTTCAAGATTACGGAATAATGCAAAACAAAGACTTCCCAAGATTATTTCCAGATATATCAGAAGATACAGTTTTAAGAGACTTAAAAACACTTTTAGATATGGATATAATTCAAAAGACAGGAAGTACTAAATCCTCTAGATATCAAATGAAATAGATTATTGGTTTCTGCGACTAAATGTTTTTCTCGAGACAAATATCAATTTCGATATACCCTTTGTGCTTATAAAACTCTAAAGCTTCTTGATTTTTGGCGTAACAGTTTAAATAGATCTTTTGGAAACCTCTATCCTTAGCTATTTTAGTAAAGTCTTCCATAAGTTTGGAGCCAACTCCTTTTCTTTTAGTTTGAGGAATTACTCCCAAGTTTTCAATTTCAAAGTATCTACTCTTTCTATACATAAAATCTGTCTTTCTTCCATTTATATAACCAACTAACTCCCCATCTTCCTCAGCAACCAAAAATATCCCCTCCTTATCTTCTATAGCTTCTTTAAAATACTTATCTCCAGCTGCTGAATACGCAAAATCTTCTACAATATCACTATCAAAACTTGGGTTCTTAAACATTACTAAAGAGTTCAAGTTTTTTATATCTTCTAAATCTTTCAGTATCGCAGCCCTAGTATTTAACATAGATATATTTTAACTTAAATTGGTAAAGATATCAGGTATCTTCAGTCTCTAAACTACCGATATTTAGCCTGAAATAAGCTATAATACAGATATTATGAAGTTCTCTTTATTTGCTAACTACCTTCAAAAACTAGAAGAAACAACCAAAAGATTAGAAATGACAGATATCCTAACTGAGCTAATCTCTAAACTTAATCCAGAAGAAACAGACAAAGCAATATATCTAGCATCTGGATACTTAGAAGCTCCATTTGAAGGAATAAAATTCAACACAGCAGATAAGTTAATGATAAAAATAATGGAACAAACCTTCTCTACTCCAGAAAATATAAAAGGAAATAATCTAAAAAATAAAATACAAACTTTATATAGAAAATCTGGAGATCTAGGATCAGTAGTATATGAATTAAAAGGTCTTAAACAAAAATCAAAAGATCTATCAATTACAGAAGTATATGAAAGACTTTATGAAATAACACAAATAGAAGGAACAGGGTCCCAAGACTTAAAATTAAATAAAATATCTTCCCTTCTCAATGACTTAGAACCTCTATCTGCAAAACATGTAACAAGAATAATACTTGGAACAATGAGATTAGGATTTACTGAGTTAACAATAATTGCAGCTCTTGCTAACTATTTAAAAAACAAATCCTTATCAAAAGATATAGAAAGTAAGTACAACATATACCCGGATATTGGCTTTATAGCAAGAAAAATAAGAGGAAAAGGAATAAAGGGAATTAAAGATATAAACATGGAAACTGGGGTGCCCATACTATCTCAAAAGTGTCAAAGAGTAAGCGGAATAGAAGAAATACCAGAAAGAATAAAACACATGTGGGCAGAATTTAAATTTGATGGAACAAGAGTTCAACTTCATTTTGATAGAGGTAAAAAGATTAAGAAAACTAAAGACTTTCAATCAAACCTTTTTGGATCAGAAAAAGCTGATAAGAAAGAAGATATATTTATTAAAAGCTTTACTAGAAATTTAGAAGATACCACTCACCAATACCCAGAAATAATAGCAGCAGCAAAGAAACAAATAAAAGCAGATTCGGTAATACTTGATGGAGAAGGCATTGGTTTTAACAAAGAAACAGGAGAATTTCTCCCCTTTCAAGAAACTATGCAAAGAAAGAGAAAATACAACATTGCTGAAACAGCAAAGGATATTCCATTTAAATACTTCGTTTTTGACATCCTTTACCTAGATGGAAAATCACTTATAGATAAATCGTTAAAAGAAAGAAGAGGAATACTAACTAAAATCATTCTACCCGGGGAAGTGATAAAGGTAGATGAATACCTTGAAACAGATGAGTTTGAGGATCTTGAAGAGTACTTTCAAAAGGCAAAATCCCTAGGACTTGAAGGAATAGTTGTTAAAACTCCAGAGAAAGCTTACGAAGCAGGAGCTAGATCGTACTCATGGGTAAAGTATAAGACTGCGGATAGAAACCTCCTTTCTGACTCAATAGACTGTGTAGTTCTTGGTTACTACAACGGTAAAGGTGCAAGATCAAAGTTTGGAATAGGAGGCTTCTTGGTTGGAATTTATGATGATAAAAAGGAAAGCTTTAAAACAATATCAAAGATAGGAACAGGACTTACAGAGGAAGATTGGGTAAAGCTTAAGACCATGTGCGACAAGATAAAGATAAAAGAAAAGCCATTAAATGTTGAGATGAACAAGACATTTAAACCCAATGTATTTGTTAAACCTTCCCTTGTTGTTGAAATTGGAGCGGATGAAATAAGCATATCCCCCACTCATACAGCAGGGTACGCGTTAAGATTTCCAAGACTTTTGAAGTTTAGAGAAGATAAAAAACCTACACAAGCAACAACACTCAAAGAAATAGAAAAGATGTACATAGATAGAAAGAAACAACCTACTAAATAATTACAAAACAACATGGAAAATATTGCAAAAATACTAAGATCAAGGAAACTAAGCAGAGATTACAGGTGTTCACATGAATTTCAAGCTTATGGGAACAGACTTGCAGAAGAGCTGGGAGATAGGAAACACAGATCTTTGTACATAAAACTAGCAAAGAATGAGGATAGAAGCATCCTAGAAGAAGCCAGAGCATCAGTTCTTGATTCAAGAAACGCTAAAACAAAAGGAAGACTCTTTATGTGGAAGGTAGGACAGATAAAGAAGGAAAGATTAGAAAAAGCTGATAAAGAGGAGAAACACTAAGACTGTCTTCTTGAATACGCTACAGCGGTAAATTTAGTGTCAAAACCAATCATTTTATAAAACTCATTTGGATAATGACCTTCTTCAGTTGATAAACAGTGCTCTGTATTTCCATTCTGCATTGATTCTTTAACACAATATAATGTTGCAGCTTTTCCATAACCCTCTCCCCTAACATCCCTTAATGAACCAACGTTAGATATATACCCAAGTCCATTATAATTTGTTAATGCAGCTACAGAAACCGGTTTATCAGACTTGTACACGATAAAATACTCAAGTTTGTTGCTCTCATTATTTTTGTGCCATGCAAACTCGGCTGATTTTAAATAATCTCCCACTTCTCCATATGGGTTTTGAGGATCATCTTTTTGATAGCAATTATTGAACGTCTCAAGAAAAGTGGCTAGCTCGGCTTTACTTGATACTTTTTTAACTGAGCTAAAATGTCTTTCATCAACAACCCTAACACCCTTCCAAAATTGCCAGCAATCCTCAAAGTTTTTTTCATAATCTTTTGAAACAAGTAACTCAGTTAAAGTAGAGGTACCTGCTGCGTTTTCAAAGTAAACTTCAGGATTTCTATCTATATTTTCGAACAACCCTGCCATATTATTTAGCTCTTCCTCATGAATCTCCTGCTTTAATAACGCGTAATTCCAATAAGCAGATTTGTCTGTTTTGGAGTAACTTACTACTGCAAAATTTAGGTCGATGATATCATCAAACGTAATACCTAACTGCATTTCTTGAAATTTTCTCAGGAAGTCATAGTTTGGAAAAATACTCATATTAATTCTTTTTAATTCTTTCATAAACCTATACTTTAATTGTACCTTAGTTAAATTTCCACTACTGGATTAATTGTATTGGAACTTTTATCTTTGGATAGTATTATTAAACTAATGATAAAGAAATTATTCACCTACTATAAAATTCCACTTCTAATATCGGCAACCCTTATGATCACAATACTAGCTTTAGCAGTAGTTAGGCAGCCTTTCAGCATAATAGAAGTTGTAGTTGGATGCTTTCTTGGAACATTTATTCTAGATAGTGAATATTTAATGTATGCATATATTCTTGAACCCAAGAGTGAATTTGCTAAAACAATATTTGGGTATATTAAATATAAAGACTATAAAAACCTTCTTGAATTTGTTAACCAACATAAAGATGAAGTAAAAGATAAAGCTTTAAATAGCGCTCTGTTTCAAATAATAATGGTTGCCGTAGCAATATTTGCAATTTACGCATCTACATCTTTCTTCATCAAATCATTTGTTTTATCAATACTAGCCAACTCAATATATAAACTCATTGAATGCTACTTTGATGGTAAAACTGATGAGTGGTTCTGGGCTATAAGAAGCAGACCAAAGAAAGAAGGGGTGGTTATATATATTGTTATCTTAGTTCTTTTTCTGGTTCTTTGTTTAAGCATTCTATAGTGGTTAATCCTTACGGAATATTAATATCATTCTCTATTTTATTATGCATCTTAGTTGTTAAATCCCTTTTAAGAAACCATGTCAAGGAAAATAAAAATTTCGTGGCTGTACGTAATGATAAAAGTACAGAAGACATCTTATGGGGATTATCCTTATGGGCAATAATTGGGGGAATAGCAGGAGCAAGAATATATCACATTCTAAGTATGTTTCCCTACTATGTTCAAAATCCATTGAAAATACTAGCCGTATGGGATGGTGGTTTAGGAATATGGGGAGCTATAGTTGGAGGAATTATTAGTACTGTAATTTATCTTAAAAGAAACAAGGAGAATATCTTGTACTGGCTGGATTTAATAAGCGTAGTTTTACCCTTGGGACAGGCAATTGGAAGGTGGGGAAACTACTTTAATGGTGAAATATTTGGCACTCCTACTAACCTGCCCTGGGGATTATACGTTCCTGTTTACAACAGACCAGAAGAGTATTTATCCTTTACTAAGTTTCACCCACTCTTCTTATATGAATCAATTCTTGATATTATTTTTTTCTTCTTCCTTTATTTTCTTTACAAAAAGCATAAAGACTCTACTCCATCAGGAATATTTCTTTCTCTCTACTTAGGGGGCTATTCAATAATTAGATTTTTCTTAGAGTATTTAAGAATTTATTCATGGAAACTTGGATCCTTGAACGTTTCTCAATGTATATCTATACTTGTTTTATCCTTCAGTATTGTATTTACTAAGTACTTATCTACAAAGATGAAAAGGAGAAAAATATAAAATGATATACATATCTTCAGATCACAGAGGTTTGGATCTCAAGAACTACTTATTTAATGATTTGTTATCGAAGGGGTTCGAAATAACAGACCTGGGACCAAAAACAATTGATCCAAGTGATGATTACCCTGATTATGCTTCTATAGTGGCTAAAAGAGTACAAAAAGATGATGTAGGTAAAGGGATATTAATATGTGCAAATGGCGTAGGAGTCAGTATTACAGCAAATAAATTTAATGGAATAAGAGCAACGTTATCTTGGACTCCCCAACACGCAGAATCTTCAAGAAGAGATGATAACTCTAATATATTAGCACTTCCATCTGACTATATAAGCAAAGAACAAGCTTTGGAAACTACCCTAGCATGGTTAAACACCCCATTTAGCAATGAAGAAAGATACCAAAGAAGGATAAATAAGATAAGAAATATAGAAAATGAGAGTTAAAAGAGTTAAGAATGATAATTCCAGGAATACTAGAAAAAACATTTGAAGAAGTTATAGAAAAAGTAAGAAGTGTTGAAGAAGTGTCTCCAGAAGTACAAGTTGATATAGCCGATGGGAAACTTGTAGAAGGAAAAACATTCTTAAATATAAACAAGCTGACATCCCTAAACACAAAATCTATACTTAGCTTGCATTTTATGGTTAAAAATCCATCTAAATACTTAAAAGCTACTAAGTTAGTATTCCCCGTTCCTACAAGGAAAATAAGATGTGTGAACACAGTAATTACTCAAGTAGTTGACATAAAGCAAGTAGAAAAGTTTATAAGAACTGCAAAAAGCATTGGGTATAAAGTAGGAGTTTCCTTAAACCACAATCAAGATACTGCACTTATAGATCTCCTACTAAATGAGATTGATTTAGTTCAATTTATGAGTGTAGTTCCTGGTAAGCAAGGAAATGAATTTATACCAACGGTATTAGAAAAGATAAAAAAGTTTAAAAGTATTCATCCAGCAATAAAAACCCAAATAGATGGTGGAATTAGTATTACTAACCTATCTCAAGTTTTAGAAACAGGGGTTGATAATGTTATCATTGGTTCTGCAATATTTAATTCAGAAAATCCAAGGGATAAAATCCTTGAATTTCTAGAAACTGCCCATGGATCAACTACAAACTATCAGTAACGTAAAAAGTAAAAGACCTTTAACTATATGCTTCCTTGGCGGTGCTGCATGGACTGAAAATGAAGAACCATACATTAAAGCTTTTGAAACTGCAAAGATCCTTGCTGAAAATGGCTACACAATAGTAAATGGTGGAGGACCTGGAGTTATGAGAGCAGCAACAAAAGGTGCTCATGCAGGAGGGGGGAAAGTATTAGCTGTAACCTACTACCCCAACAAACCAAAAAGGCATTATGAGGGAGCTGATAAAGAGAATAACTTTGATCTTGAAGTGAAAACACTAGACTACTTTGATAGAACAAAGGTAATGCTTCAAACAACAGATATCCACATTGTATTCAGGGGGAGCATAGGAACATTAAGTGAGTTTGGAATGACTTGGATAAGTTCATGGATACATGAGCCAAATAACAAGCCAATAATATTATTTGGGAGCTTTTGGAACGACCTTTTGGATGTCATAGAAAAGAACATGATTATAAAACTTGGAGAAAGAGAACTCCTGAGTATATGCAATACACCTCAAGAGGTCTTGGAGATAGTGAAAAGAATAGAAAAAGATAGGTAAAGACAGGCATTGAACGGTAAATGAGAGTTTAACCTTTAGGGAGGAGGAATTCATAGCACAAGGTCATATCTCTTAAGATTTTCTATGAATTCCCCTCCCAGTACCCTCCGAAATGTTCCAACCCCAACAACCCCAGTCAGACCAATACTAAACAACAAGACAGGAGGGAGGAGAGTCCCTCTCTAATCTAAAACTTTGGTTGACTCACATTTCGCACTGGATACACTACAGGAAAAATAGAAATTAGTCAAACTCCCTAATTTATCTTGTAATTAAAATACAAAAACTTTATACTCATTCTAATGCCCACATTAAAGAAAAAAACGCAGAGTTTAGATGTAGAAAACCTATACAAAATATCCAAAAAACTAAAACAAAGAGTAATAGATATGCTTGTAGAAGCAGGGTCTGGACATACAGCAGGATCACTAGGAACAGCAGAGATATTTACAGCATTATACTTTCATGTTTTAAACGTAGACCCTAAATCTCCAGGAAGGAAAGATAGAGATAGATTTATACTCTCCAATGGCCATATATGCCCTATTTGGTATGTAGCACTATCTGAAAGAGGTTTTTTCCCAACAAAAGAACTCTGGACATTAAGAAAAATTAATTCAAAACTTCAAGGACATCCAAAGTATAATTCCCTACCTGGAATAGAAAACTCCAGTGGTTCATTAGGACAAGGATTACCACAAGCAATTGGAATTGCCCTATCAGCAAAGATGGATGGAAAAAGATATAGAGTTTACTGCATGACAGGGGATGGTGAATTAAATGAAGGACAAATATGGGAATCTGCAATGTTTGCTCCAAACAAGAAACTAAATAACATCACATGGATAATTGATAGAAACAATATTCAAAGTGATGGGAATACAGAAGATATAATGCCATTGGAGAATCTAAGAGATAAACTGGAAAGTTTTAATTGGTTTGTAATAGAAATAGACGGTCATAACATAGAAGAGATAATTAGTGCCTGTAATATGGCAAAAAGCGTAACTCAACGTCCAACTGCTATAATTGCACATACAATACCTGGAGAAGGTGTAAAATTTATGGAGAACATGTATGAGTGGCATGGGAAAGTACCTACAAAATCCCAAGCAAGAAAGGCAAAAGAGGAATTAAGTTCAATAATTTAGAGGAGGAAATATGGATAAACAAGACAAACAAAAGGCTGAATTAAGGGTAAGTTTAATACCGCTAGTAATTCTAGTTGGCTTAATACTTGGAGCAGGATACTTTTTACTCCAGGGAGAAATAACACTCCCAAAGTTTAGTAAAGGGCCTACAATAAGAAGGTTAGGAGGCTTCCCAGCAGTTGTAGACACAGAAAAAGTCTTAGAGAAACAAAGATGGGTAATAAAAAGCGAAGAAGAACTTAGTCAGTTCTTAAACTTAGTTGATAGCACTGGTCTTCTTGAATTAAAAGACAAAGTAAATTTTGAAAAAGAATTCATTTTAGCAGTGTCATCTGGTACTAATGAAGAAACAGGTCATAAGATAAAGATTAGAAAGGTGTACGGGGACAGTAAATCCAAGAAGATAATAGTTCAGGTTGAAGAAACAGAACAAGGAGATTCATGCAGTAAAGAGCTATCAAAAAACATTGCTGTAGATATGGTTTCTTTATCAAAGACAGATTGGCAAATTAAGTTTGATAAAGTAATAAAGAACGAAGAATGTAGCAATTAGCTTTTAAATAGCTGCCCATGCTTAACCCAAAACTTAAACTAAATCAAAGTCTTTTTTCAAAAGATGTGGAGTTAAAATCCTCACGAGATGGTTTTGGAGAAGGAATAGTAGAAGTATCACAAGTAAATAAAAACGTAGTTGTTCTAGCTGCTGATCTGGCAAAATCTGTAAAGTTGGATGAATTTACTAAGAAATTCCCCCAAAGATTTATTCAAACGGGAATAGCAGAACAAAACATGTGTTCTATTGCTTTTGGATTATCTGCAAACGGAAAAATACCTTTTGTTGTGTCACATGCCATTTTTTTAACATCAAGAGCATGGGATCAAATTAGACTTTCTATTTGTTCTACCAACTCAAATGTAAAGATAATAGGATCACATGCAGGGTTTTCTAATGGACCTGACGGCTTGTCTGCAGAACCTCTTGAGGATATTGCACTTATGAGAGTTCTTCCAAACATGACTGTTATAAATACAATAGACTACGAACAGACTAAAAAAGCTGTTAAGAAAATAACCCAGCATAAGGGTCCTGTTTATTTAAGATTTTCCAAGGCTGAAACTCCAAGAATAATAACCAAAGAAACCCTATTTAAAATTGGTAAGGCGGATATTCTCGTGGAAGGAAAAGATGTTTCAATAATTTCATGCGGTCCAATAACATATGACGTTTTAATAGCAGCAAAAAACCTAAGAGCAAAGTATAAAATAGAAGCAGAAGTGATTTCCTCCCCTACTATTAAGCCATTAGATACAAATACAATATTAAAATCAGTTAAAAAGACGGGTCTTGCGGTAACTGTTGAAGAACATCAAATAACAGGAGGACTTGGAGGAGCTATATCAGAATTTTTAAGTGAAAAACTCCCTACTAAGGTATTAAGAATTGGGGTTAATGACATATTTGGAGAATCTGGAAGTTATGAGGAACTTAAAGATAAGTATGGAATAAGCTCTCATCATATAGAAGAAAAGGTTTTAAAGTTGCTAAAGGAGAATAAGAAATAAATTAATTATTTTGAAAATATGGACATACTAACAATAGGAGATTGTGGAATAGACTTAACAATGTACATATCAAAGGCTGATGAAATAAAATCAGACGATACTGGAACGCCTGAGATATGCTTTATTCATGGAAGCAAGATACCAGTAGATCAATTTGAAACATCCATAGCAGGAAACGCTTTAAACGTTGCTGCAGGGTGTAATTACTTAGGACTAAAAACAGTAATGTACTCTGAAATTGGAGATGATCCCAACTCTCAAAGAATAGTTGATGAACTTAATATGCAAGGAGTAGATACAACTTACTGTATAAAGAATCCTGGGACTCCAACAGATGTTCACTCCATTATTGTTTACAACGGTGAGAGAACTATATTTTCTTACCATGGAAAAAGAAGATACCAAATAAGAAATTGGCAGAAGCCTAAACTTCTCTACTACACTTCAATTGGACAAGGATTTGAATCTTTTCAAGAAGATTTAATTAAATACATAAGGTCAAATCATGGAATTGGAGTTGTGTTTAATCCTGGAACATATCAAATGAAAGCTGGAGTTGAAATTTTAAAACAGTTCTTAGAAGTAACTGACATATTGATTTTAAATATGGAGGAAGCAGTAAAAATAGTGGGAGAAAAACCATTAGCTCAAATGCATATAAACCTGCATAAAACTGGTGTAAAAATGTCAGTAATAACAGATGGTAATAAAGGAGTTAGTGCGTTTGATGGAGAAAATTTAGTTAGTGTTAATTCCTACACAGACGGGAGTAAAATTATTGATAAAACGGGAGCTGGAGATGCTTTTTCATCTGGTTTTGTGTCTGCAATTTTTCACAAAAAAGCCTTAAGAGAAGCATTAGCATGGGGGGTGGTTAATGCTAGCGGTGAAATAACAAAAGCAAGTGCAGGAACTGGTCTTTATACAAAAGAAAAGATGGAAGAAGTTGTTTCTAAATTGATTTAAGGACTAAGATTAAAGATAAATAAATATAAACTGTCTATGAAAGTATTAATAACAAGAGAAATACCACAAGTTGGAATAAATCTACTTAAAGAACATAAGGAAATAGAATTGGATTACAGAAGAGGAGCTCCCCTATCTAAGGAAGATCTTAAGAAAGCAATAAGAGATGTGGATGCAATTATTCCAGTTATTCCAGATCAAATAAATAAAGAAGTAATAGAATATGCAGAAAATTTAAAGATTATTGCTGCATATTCTGTGGGATATGATCATATAGATTTGGATTCAGCTACAAAAAAGAATATCTATGTAGGAAACACACCTGGGGATTTAACAGAAGCTGTTGCTGAACACTCCTTTGCTCTTATGATGTCATTAGGAAGGAGAATTGCAGAAGCAGATAGATTTTGCAGGGCAAAAAAGTATGAATACTGGGATCCAATGGCTTTCATTGGCCCAAAGTTTATGAATAAAACACTTGGGATTATTGGGTTTGGGAGAATTGGTCAATTCTTTGCCAGAATGGCTAAATATGGGCTTAATATGAAGATTCTATACACGGACGTGGCTTCTCACCCAGAAGGAGAAAATCTCCTAGATGCAGAAAAGGTTAGTCTTGAATATCTTTTGAGCAATAGTGATGTAGTTTCAATTCATGTTAACTTAACTGAAGAAACAAAACACATGATTGATTCTGATCAATTCAGGCTTATGAAACCTCTTTCAATCCTCATAAATACGTCCAGAGGACCGGTAATTGATGAAAATGCTTTAGTTACAGCTCTTAAAGATAACGTTATTGCTGGTGCAGCTTTGGATGTTTTTGAAAATGAACCACGTATACATCCAGATTTATTAAAACTTAAAAATGTTGTTCTTACCCCGCATATTGCAAGTGCAACATGGGAAGCAAGGATTCAAATGGCTAGAATGGCCGCAGAAAATATTATAGATGTTTTAATCGATAAAAAACCACCAAGGTATCTTGTCAATAAAGAACTAATAAAGGATGTTGTTAGCTCTATTGTTTAAAGTATTTAATTACTAACTGCCCAGTAAATTGATAGAATTGAAATAACTATGAAGGAATTTATTAAAAATCTAGCTGAGAGGAATAAGCCGATATTTGCCATAGGATTAATTACCTTAACCATATTTATTGTAATAATAATCTGTTACAGAGTAAATCCACGTAAGGAAACGGAACTAACAAGAATTGGAAATGAAAGTAATTTTAATGTAATTTCAGAAGAAGAAAAGGAAATAGAAGGTGCAGTACAACCTGAAGGAACTGAACCAGGTATATCAATTGAACAAAGCTTAGATGAAACAGTAGGAATACTGGAAATTGAATTCACTCAAACTGGATTTGTACCTAAAACTTCAAGAGCTGTACAAGGACAAGCTGTAAGATGGACAAACAAAACAGATAAGGATATCTTCTTAAAGCAAAGGACTTCAACTTATACAGAACTAAAAGAACCAATAAGGATAGCGCCTGAAGAATCCTTTAGTTATAGACTTAGTGAACAAGAAGACTGGCATTATGAAGAGGATCTTTCAAAATACTTTGGCACCGTCGAAGTCTACAAGGTGAACAACTAACACTTAAAAGCACTTGGACAAATCTTATTCAAAGCACATTCTTCACATTTAGGTTTTCTTGCTATACATACATATCTTCCATGAAGGACAGCATTTCCAGAGAAATTTCTCCAGTATTTCCTAGGAATAATTCTCATTAAATCTTCTTCAATCTTCACAGGACCTTTTTGTGTAGTTAAACCAAGTCTGTTAGACACTCTTGCAACGTGTGTATCAACAACTACTCCTTCTGCAATATTCCAAACTTCCTGCATAATTACATTTGCACTTTTCCTTGCTACTCCAGGTATTTTCATAAGATTATTAAATGACCTAGGTAAGTTTCCACCAAACTCAGAAACAACCAGCCGACCTGCTTTTATTAGCCTTTCTGACTTCCCTTTATAGAAATTTACTTGTCTTATTATCCTTTGAACATCTAAAACGTCAGCTTTTGCTAAGTCTTTCCACGACGGATATTTTTTAAATAATTCAGGAGTTACTTGATTAACCTTCTTATCTGTTGTTTGAGCAGATAACATTACAGAAACGGCTAACTCATATTCATTCCTGTGAATAAGATCAGTCTTAGGGCTAGGATTATTCTTTTCAAGAATCTTAGCTACTTTTTTAGCTCTATTTTTTATATTTATACCTACGTTACTCATTTGTTGTTTACTACATCTGCAACCAAATTTCACTTACTTTAATAAACTCTCTCAACCTATTTTATAACTTTTATAACAAAGAAAGCTGGTTATCTGGTGTATCTGGTTCCTTGTTTTTGCCGGAACCGTCATCCAAACCCAATCTTCTAATTAGTGATTTGAAATTATATTTCTTTAGTACCTCCCCTACTTTTCCTCTATTAAAGTTACTAAACTTACATTCTTCCAAGCTTAGTTCAAACGGAACATCAGTAATAATTTGAGCTAATTTCTTACATGTTAAAGCTTGTTCATAATTATTTAACAACTTCTCCTTTAAAGTTTCTGGTTTAACTTCATCAATATTCTTGTATATATTTTCAACTGATCCAAATTGTTTAATAAGATTAGTTGCTGTTACTTCTCCAATTCCATAAACTCCAGGAATATTATCACTAGGATCTCCTCTTAGTCCCTTGTAATCAGCAACTTTCTCAGCTTCAAAACCAAGTTTTGCATCTACTTCCCTTTCTCCCATCCATTCAATAGCTCCTTTTCTGCCAGGGACCATAATTATTGTTCCATTTCCAGCTAACTGCCATAAATCTTTGTCATTAGATACAATAACAATGTCAACTTTACCCTTAAATTTTGTTGCTACAGTACCAATTACATCGTCAGCTTCATACCCTTCTACAAGTATCTTTTTTATTCCAAAAGAATCAATAATCTCAAATACAGCAGGTATTTGAGACTCAAGATCAGCTTCCATTGGCTTCCTATGTGCTTTATAGGCAGTAAAATCTATAGATCTGAACGTTGGTTCTCTTCCATCTAAAGCAGCTACCATATAGTCAGGTTTAACTTGGTCAAGAACATTTATGACCATGGAAGTAAACCCATAAATAGCATTTGTAGGCTGTCCATCAGTACTTTTAAACGTACTAGGAATTGCATGGTAAGCCCTATGCAAAAAATTAAATGTGTCTATTATTAGAAGTTTCTTCATAAATATATTTCTTTAATAATCAATAATTTCTAAATAGTGGTTAGCTATATTCTTGGAAACAGAGAAGAAGCACTTACCTTCTTGCTAAACATATCTAGTATCTTCTGAGATGTATCTGGAATAAAAGGGGAAAGAAGAACAGAAATTTCTAAAAGTTCGTTTACTTCATAATTTAAAATTTCTGTAAGTTTTGATTCATCTTTTATTGACCAAGGCTCGTTTTCATTTATATGTTTATCTAACTCAGATAATCTTTTCCATATAATTTCAAGAGCAAGATCAACTCTAAATGAATCAAGTGTTTGAGTCAATTTCTGGCTCAATATGTCATTGTAAGTTTTATTGACAGTAAATGACATTCCAGCTCTATCAGAAAGTTTAAAAAGTCTAGCTACAGTGTTTCCAAGACCATTTGCTAGATCTCCATTAAATACAGATCTAAAATGTTCTTCAGAGAAATCACTATCCTCAACAATAGGACCGTATCTTAAAAAGTAGTATCTAACAGAATCAACACCATACTTTTCTACTAATTCTTTAGGTGTAACTACATTGCCTAAGCTTTTACTTATCTTTTTTCCATTTAAACTTAAGAACGCATTTACATAAATATTTGATGGAAGTTCATAACCAGCAGCTTTTAACATTGAAGGCCACAAAAGTGAGTGCATTCTTGCATTATCTTTTCCTAAGAAGTGGACTATTTGTGTATTACTATCCCAGCAGTTTTTTTGCAATCCAAATGTTAAGTAGTTAACAAGAGCATCAAACCACACCCAAAGAACATGATCGCTATCTACTGGGCACTCTATACCCCATGGAAGTTTTTCTTTTCTTCTGGTTACTGGGATATCTTCTATCTTGTCTATTAAGGCATACATATCGTTAAAACGTTGTTTTGGCAATACAAAATCATGGTTTTTATTAAATAGTTCTTTTAAAAACTCTCTAAACTCAGAAAATTTAAAGAAGTAGTTTTCTTCTTCAACAATTTGTATTTCTCCGTTAGGGTGAAGAATACATTTTCCATCAACTAGTTCCTTTTCTGTTTTGTATGCCTCACATCCTTCACAATAAAGGCCTTTGTATATTCCTTTGTATATGTATCCGGCATTATAAACTTCCTTAAAGAACTCAGATGCAACTTTTTTATGATCCTCATCAGTTGTTCTAATAAACCTGTCATATGAAATATTCAAACTATCTTGTTGTTCTTGATCTTTTTTGGATATTTCATCTACAAACTGTTTAACATTAATTCCTTTTTCTTTAGCTACGTTAAATACTTTTTGACCATGTTCATCAGTTCCAGTTACAAAAAATACATTTTCTTTTCCTCTTTTTAATCTTTCAAACCGAGCAATACAATCAGCTAAGATCTTTTGGTAAGCATGACCAATATGAATTACATCATTTACGTAATCTATTGCTGTTGTAATTAATATTTTCTTTTTCACACTAGGATTTTATCATTTAATAGGATTTAGAGGTAACAAAAAACCCTTCCAGTGCAAATGTTAACTCAACACTGGAAGGTTCCAACATCTAGCGAAAACCTTTAAAAATCTTTTTAGCTTCATTACCAAGCAAGCCAAAAAACTTGGGGTTAAAAGAACACACATCGAGCACTCTCACAAGGTTTATGCTTAGAAACCAGACCTTCTTCTTAAAAAAGATCCGATTGGTTCCTACTTTTGGTGTTGCTATCTCCAAGTTCATCCTTTTAGCTACTTCAATAAGCTTTAAGTATCTATGTGACCAAAACCACACACTGTCATCAACTAATAACCCGGAGGCATTCTCCAAAAGTAAACTCAACTGCTCTGGCTTGGGAGGTATCCATCTATTATGCTTCCACTCTTCTAAAGAGGGAACTAGATCCTTCGTCTCTTCACTCAGTTGAACTGCTTTTCTTATTCCAAATTCATTAACCTTTTCAACTAAGAGAGACTTGAACCATTTCTTAACCCACTCCCCTACAGTTAAAGAATATAGAATAAAGATAAAATATGCCAAGGATATTGAAAT
This sequence comes from Patescibacteria group bacterium, assembly GCA_049297375.1. Taxonomy (GTDB): domain Bacteria; phylum Patescibacteriota; class WWE3; order UBA101185; family UBA10185; genus JAAZNV01. The sequence continues at coordinate 7,520 of JBAQUF010000067.1, read as the reverse complement.
CCACAACGATTCACTAATTGACACCCATTTCTTTAGTACCGGGAAGTACGCTAAAAACACAAAGCAGCTCGAGACAAAACCTGGGGTCTCTGAAACCTTTTTGATGACACGTAAGTAGTGCTGTCTTCTTGCTTCTCCTTCAATAGGAATAAATCCTAAGAAGTAAATCATCAACAAACCAGCAGCTATGAAAACTAAAATGAGTATCATCGGACTAAGCTTAGTAGAAGGAACTAATCCTTGCTTCAAACCAAGGGCCGATTCAACTACAAGACCAGTAGCAACTGCCACACCAAATGCTACACACAGTACAACATTAACTTTAAACAATGCTTTAGATACTTTTTTCCCTATCCTCATTTCATCTCTCTTTCTTTTTTAGATTTTAGTGGATTCTAACACTAGGATAAGTTTTTATCAAAATTACAACCAATAAATAAATTATCTCTTTCCTTTAATCTGAAAGAAAATTCCAATCCATAAAAGACCTAATAAACCAGTATTAAGTAGATTAATTAAATTTAAAGCTTTAAGAAAGAGAAGACCTGTAATTCCAAAACTAACAAACATCCCCCACTTCAATCCCTTTCTATAAAGTAATTTTAAATTAATAAAGTTTGGATATTTCTTTATATAAATAAAATAAAAAGGCAAAGACAAAGTAAATCCTAAACACAAGAATAAAACAGCTAGAAACATAAATATATTTGTGTAAGAGTTAGGAAGAGTGGTTAAAACTAAAGTGATAAACAAAGACCACAAAAATATAGTTAAAACACCAATAAACTTAATAAACTTAGGCATAGATTGATTTTATCACTCCTTGTTTATATAATCCTATCAAAACAATAGATAAGGAGGAGAAATGAATAAAACAAAAGTCTCTGAGGAAAAAACCCACAAAGAACAGAGAGCATACAGTGTAGAAGATATGATCAAGAAAATTGAAGAGGTACTTAGTACAGCTAAAACTCAAGGAGGGTGCCTTTTAATACAAGATCTAATTACATCTGTTGAGTCTACGGTTAAAGGAACTGTACTTGAAGAAAAAGTCCAAAAACTAAGCTCACAAGCTTTAGGAAAACTTTACGAAATAGCAAAAACAACAGGTAAAAATACTAAATGCCGTCGGTAGCAATACTCAGACGGTATTTTCTTTCCTATGCTAGAATATTAACAATGACTTCTCAAACGCTATTACTAATACTCTTCTTAACAATTGGCTCTTTAGTATCCATTGGTTATTTCATAATTTCACAAATTAAAAAATCTCAAAAGACAGAAGATACAGCACTTATTGAATGGTTAAAAGAAATGAAAGGAACAGTAGAAAAAAATACAGAAGTAATGGAAAGACAACTAAAAGATCAAAGAATGAGCATGGAAGAACAAATGAAAAATCAAAGAGACACCTTAAGCCAACAAACTAAATTTATATCCGAAAGACTAGAAAAATCATCCGATGTAATTAGAGAAGTACAAAAACAGCTTGGAGGAATACAAGAGTTTGGTACAGACATGAAAGACTTAAGCAATATTCTTAAATCTCCAAAACTAAGAGGAGGTCTTGGAGAACAATTTTTATACGAGATATTAGAAAACTTCTTGCCCAAAGATTTGTATAAAACACAATACAAGTTTAAAGATGGAAATGCCTGTGATGCTGTTGTATTCACAGATAGAGGAATTATTCCAATAGATTCAAAGTTTCCAATGGAAAACTTCAAAGCAATGATAACTGCAGAAACACAAGCAGAAAGAGATAAATTCAAAAAAGTATTTGTATCTGATGTTAAAAAAAGAATAGAAGAAATATCAAGCAAGTATATTCTTCCAGAAGAAAAGACTACAGATCAAGCAATAATGTATGTCCCATCAGAAAATGTCTACTATGAACTTGTTGTAAACACACCAGAGATAGAAGATTACTCAAAAGCTAAAAATATAATTTTGGCATCTCCAAATACCCTAACCTACTTCTTAAAAGTTCTTCTTGTTGCTTATCAACAGCACGAACTTGAAAAACATGCAGGTAAAATATTAAAATCTCTGGCTGGAATAAAAGTAGATGCACAAAAGTTTAACGAAGAGCTGGATGTTCTTGGAAGACATATTTCAAATTCATACAAGTCAATGGATGGGGTTAAGAACAAGTTCACCAGACTATTTGGAAAGATAGAAAAAGTTCAAGCAATAGAACCAGAAAAAGAAAAGCCTCTTTTGGAATAAAGAAGGGCTTTATTGTTCACATAAAAGCCCTTAACTTAATTACTTTCCCCTACTTACCACCAGACTTACCATAAAAACCTGCCATGCAACAAAGACCAATTAGAACCACTACCACGAAAAGAACAAAATAAACGATTGGACTAAGTTCACTCATTCTTCTCTCCTTTGTATTGGAACGCTATTATAACTCCAACAAATGCTTCAATTCAATTGGGAGAGGAAGGGTGTTCTTTAAAACAAACTTGACTAATAACCTTTAAATTTAGACTCTATATAATCGTAGATTCTAGTTAAGTGTCCTAATGGGCTCACCACCAAATCATGTGCATGAATAAATTCCATTTCTTTATTTGTGAAACCTCTTTTAAACAAAGATAAGCCGTACCAAGGATGATTTTTTTTATTCTCTGGACATACTCCCCAAAAATTATAGAGGGAGAAACCAATACTCTTAAAGTACTTAATAGCTTCCCAGTGTAAAAGATAAGCTGATGGAACATTTCTAAACTCTGTTACAGAACCACTGTAGTGATATATAACTTGATTCCTATGTTTAATGAAAATAGATGCGGATATAGATTTACCATTTAAATATGCCACAAACATTTCTGCACAATTCTGCTTCGCAAAAATCTTGTATTCCTTCTTAATATAATCAACACTGTATGCTACCCATTTGTTTCTCTCCACAGTATCTAAATATACTTTGGAGAAATCATCAAATAAACTTAAGTCTGAAACATGTTTAACAACAATGCCTAGTTTTTGCGCCTTTCTGACAAGATTTCTAGTAGTTTTCCTCATTTCTGACATAATAGTTTCCTCGTCCTTATTAAGATCCAAAACCACTGTTAGTTCAGCGTCTGTTGCATGAGTATTTGATGGAACAAAACCAAGCTTCCTTAAAATAGATTCATTCTCTTTTGTCTTAGGAAGAAGAGGACTTATCCTAACAAAGTGACTTCCTTCCTCAACAGCCTTCTTTTTTAGAAAAGAAATAATCCCTACAACTACTTCCTCATTTGTCCAATCAATTAAAGGTCCGTGTCTTACATGAAGATATTTTCCCCTTTTTGCACTAACGATTTTAATAGGGACCAACCCTACTACTTTATCTCCATCCAACACTGCCCAATTTTCAAATTTACTTCCAACAGATCTTTCAAACTCAGACCACTCCCACGATAAAAACATCGTAGAGTATTCAAAATCCTCCAAAGCTTTATCCCATATATTCTTACTTAATATTTTCTTTATCTGCATAAAAGTCCTTAATTGAATTAGCAATAAACTCAGCATCTTTTTCAGAAATGTTTATATGCGTAGGTAAATTAACTATTTCTTTACATACAAGTTCACTATTAGAACACACATCAGGATTATAACCAGCTAAATTCAAATCAACTTCTTTTGGTGCAATTGGTGTCGTATACCAATCTCCAAGATAAACACTCCTTTTTCTCATATACTCTACCAGCTCATTTCTCCTCTCATCTTTAATCTTCAAGGAGTACCTCAACAGAACATTACCATTTTCATAATCAAATAAATCTAGTCTCTTAATACCATTTAGCTCATTTTTGTATATTTCAACAATCTTCTTTCTATGATTATTAATTTCATCAATATCTTTAAGTTGATTATAAGCAAGGTGAGCAAGACAATTTGGCATTAAACAAACACTACTTTCTAACACCTCACATCTTTTTTCACTCTCACTAGTAGCTTTAGTTAAAATTCCCAATCTAGTAAAAATCAAGTGAATTAACTTACCAATTTTAATATTAAAAAGCCTTTTAATTAGAAACCAAAGGATAGGATAAGTAAGCTCATGTGCGATCCAAGATAGACTTGGATACCTTAGTTTGTCATACTCTTTCATGAAGCTTTGAAGTATTTTTTCATTATTTATCAAAATCAACCCCCCATCTACTCCCGACACAGCTTTATCTCTTCCAAAACTAAAAATGGATGCGTCTCCAAAAGAACCAATAAGTTTATCTTTATGCTTTCCAAAAATTGTATTTGTACAATCTTCAACAAGGAATAAATTTTTTTCTTTGCATAACTTGACAACTTCTTCTATTCCACATGAGCTCCCGTATGTATATTGAAACATTACAACATTTGTTTTATTAGTAATTTTTCTTTTCAAATCTTCTACACTTAAATTTCCAGTCTTTGGATCAATATCTACATAAACTACTTCAGCCCCAGATCCTTTAACAGGACTAACTGCTACAACACACGTATAACCTTGTACCATAACTGACCTATTACTAATTCCAAGGGATTTAAATAAAACATACATCCCAGATCTAGCATAGTTAAGGGTAAAAGCTTTTGAAGATGGAAATCTATCTGTGAATATCTTTTCAACCTTTTCGTGATAACTACCACTTTTCCAAGCCCATGGGGTAAATAAAATACCTATGTTTAATAGTAAATCCTTGAATCTAGTGTTAGGAGAAAAAGATGTATAAATTAATTTCTTCATTTTAAGTTTAAGGAGGATACAAACCTATCACTAAACCTTCCTTCTATCAAAACAATACTTCCACTGGTTACTTCCTTCCTAATATATTTTAAGATATTCTTTTCTGACCTAACCAATAATACTTGATTATTGGAATCAAGTTTCTTAAATAAAACATCTGTAGTAATGGTCTTTATCCCAAGTTCATATAATTTACCCAAAATATCTGTGTAAGATAACTCTTTATCACTCCCAAGCTCAATAATACCTTTGGTGATTAATATCTTTTTTGGAGAAGCCATACCGCCTAATACATCAATAGCAGCTAAAAATCCTTTAACATTAGAACTGTAGCCATCGTAAATATACCTAGCTCCACACAAACCCATGTGAATGGATAATCTTCCATTTACAGGCTGAATGTGCTGAATAGAATTCTCAATCTGTTCCTTTGACACACCAAGATCGTAAGACAAAGCAATACATGGTAATAAATTAGAGAAATTATGTTTTCCTAAAAGACTTGTATTAATAACAAAATTGGATTCAGATTTATCAGAAGTTTTATAAACAACATTAGATGAAGACAAACCATTTGCATTTGAAAAATCTGTAGAAAAAATATCAGCTTTACCACCCAAGTTACCTTCCATAGAGAACAAACAAGCACTACACTTCAAATCTTTTATAGCCTTTTCAAACCCTAAACTATCATAATTTACATAAGCTTTACCATCACTTGGCAAAGACTTCAGCAGTTCGGATTTAGCCTGAATTAAATTATCTATTGAACCAAATAATCCAAGATGTTGGTTACCAAGACCAGTTAATATTCCATATTTTGGATGAACCATATTACACATCCTCTCAATTTCCCTCTGCTTATAGGCTCCCATTTCAACAATAAAATACTGGGTATCATCCTTAAGATTTTTATTTATACTCATTGCTACCCCAATATCAGTATTTTGATTTTCATCTGTCCTTTCTACTTTGTATTTGGAGGATAAGATTTTGTACAAAAACTCCTTTGTACTTGTTTTGCCGAAGGATCCCGTTATACCAATGAACACAGCCTTTGATTTCCTAACCTTTTCAACAGCTTCGTTTATGGTTATCAATCTTTTTCTCTTAACAATAGTAGCTGTATATAAAACCCCAACGATAACAGAAAGAATTGAAAGCATGGGAGAAAGAAAAAGAAGAATTATTTCTATTCCCAAACTTAAATTTAATGACCAAACTACAAGGAGATAAATAGTGGTCAAAGAAAGGGAAATAATAACGAGGTTTCTGTTCCTAACACTTTTCTTAGGAAGGTAAAATCTTTCTGGAAAGATAAAAAACCATATCCCCTTTTCCTTGATATAAGACAGCAATCTATCAAACCTATACTCTTTAATCTGGAAATTATATATGCAAAAAGAAATGCATATTAGAGACAACACTAAGGAGACGGTAATTATTAATATTTCAACCATTAATCCTCCTCAATAAATTTCTTTATTTCCATATACACCCACTCAGGTTTAAATTTTGGTAATCCATGACCAATATCATTATAAACTTTAAGTTTGGAATTCTTGATTTTAGCTTTAAGAATAAATGAGTGACTTAAGGGAACAAATGTATCTTTATCTCCCCAAAGTATTAGTGTTTTTTGCTTTATTTTAGGAAGTAAATCAGAAAGATCTTGTGTAACTATCTTTCTAAAGTTAGGCTCTAAATGTGGGTATTTTAATACTTCAGATTTTGGATAGAAAATTTTATAAAGAAACTTTCTAAACCTTTTAATTCTTGGCTTTAATCTTTCGTATATGGGATTCTTTGTCAGATTTTTAACTCTTTCCCAAAACGTCTTCGATTCTGACGCCCCACAAGGCTTTTCTCTTCTATATGACGGAGCTGCTAATATTAATTTATCAATAAGATCGGGATACTTTGCAGATAAATAAATAGAAATTGCCCCGCCAAACGAATGTCCAAACAATATTACCTTTTTTAGTCCAAACTTTTTAATAAACTCAGAAATTAAACCTGCGTATTCTCCAATCCCCCAATCAGGATCTGGATTATCACTTTTTCCAAAACCTGGGAGATCTAACATGACACATTGGTAGTCATCTTTCAGAAGACTAAAAAGTCCAGATAGGCTTTTCATGCTACCACCCCACCCATGAATGAGGAGGATAGTGTAAGATCCTTTTCCTTCCTGCATGTAGTTTATCCTTTTGTTGTTAATAATCAGTTCTGGCATAATATTTTGAAATATACCTAACGATGATAACTCAACACAAAGAGTATAACAAATCAAAAGAGCTCTCATATCTTCATATACGAAAGCTCTAGTTGTTTAGAAAATGCTATGGAACCTCCACACCAATTGCAAGGAAACATGTACTTGGGACTACTTGTCCTGCTATTGGAAAACCTCTACAAAAGTCGGGGCGGGAGGTGTACTCCGAGCAAGTGAACATATCCTCTTGTTTAACAAGCCTTAAACAGTTAAACACTGGAACCATGTTTCTGTTAGATCCCCATCTTGACCCAACATGGACAAAAAATGGGTATGTCTTAAGGAAGTCCCTCATATTGTAGTAATCCACACCTGGAACTGAGAGTCCGACACAGCATCTTCCGCATCTCAAACACTCCACAGTAGCCTCCTTTCCTCTAGTTTAATAGGGAGATAATATACTACTAAAATCCAGAGATCAAATAAGAAAATTTTTGAGGAAAACTTAAATTAAGGGTAGAATGATATAAATTTAAAATAACAAGGAGAGGAGATGCTATGCCAGACACGGTGTACGAG
>JBAQUF010000066.1:0-13700 GCA_049297375.1 Patescibacteria group bacterium | reverse complement strand
GTTTCCAAGAATAATAATTCTATTACAACTATAGAAGCTATTTACCTTCCTGAAGATGACTTGTTTGACCAAGCAGCCCAGTCTGTATTTGGTTATCTTGATTCCTCCATTGTTCTCTCAAGAGATGCCTATAAGGACGGGAAATTACCTGCTGTTGATATTCTTAATTCCGACTCAGATGCCTTAACTCCAAAGAATGTGTCATCAAAGCATTACTTTGTAGCAAATACAGCAAAGAGTCTCTTAAAGAAAGCAGAGTTGCTCGAGAGAATAGTATCACTTGTTGGAGAGTCTGAATTATCTGACGAAGATAGGATAATGTATCAAAGAGCTAACAAAGTTAAGAATTATATGACCCAAAACTTCTTTGTTACTGAAGCACAAACTGGAAGGAAGGGGGTATATGTATCAGTTGAAAATACGATAAATGATGTAAAAGATATATTAGATGGTAAATATGATACCTTATCGGAAGATAAATTTATGTTCATAGGTAGTTTACTTGATATTGACAAGGAATGACAAATAAAATAGAAACAAATGTCATACTAATGGTGAGTATAAAGTCTAAGGATAAGATTCTATTTGATGGGTCTGTAAAAACTGTGAGTAGCAAAAATGAAAGAGGGGTATTTGATATTCTTCCACTTCACACAAATTTTATTACCTTAATATCTGATTATGTTATTTTGGACAAAGGTCTTCCAACAGAAAAAAAGTTTGATATCGAAAAAGGAGTGTTATACGTATTATCTAACAAAGTTGATGTGCATGTTGGGATTTAATAGAAGAAAATAAAACAATATGATAAATACTGGAGAGTATAAAGTTTAGACTGGTGTACAAAAACTATTCTTCAATTTTTACTTTTACGGATGGTCCCATTGATGAGGTAAGATACATATCCTTAATCCATAAAGGATTTGCTTTTGCAGGCTTGTTTTGTTTTAACATGTTAACTATTTCTTTAAAGTTTTCTTCTAGAGCCTTTTCTTCGAAACTCACTTTACCTATTGTTGTGTGAATAAGGGGTGCAAGTTTTTCAGTTTTAACTTCTACTTTTCCCTTTTTAAATTGTTCTATAGCTTTATTAATATCCTCTGTTACTGTACCATTTTTTGGGTTAGGCATAACCCCTGCTGGACCTAGAATTCTTGCATATTTAGCAAGCAAAGGCATAAATTTTGGCTCAGTAATAAACACTTCAAAATCAACATTTGGTCTTATCTTTCCACTTTCTATTTTAGAAAGACTTGATTCGTCTAAAATGATATCTGCCCCCTCTGCCTTTCCGTTTGAAAGTACTGCAATCTTTTTTGTTTTTCCTGTTCCAGATGGGAGATCTACTGAAAACCTTACACTCTGCTTGGTAGGATCAAGATCAAGATTAATATGGAGTTCAACGCTAGCATCAAACTTTGTTTTTGATTCTGCCTTAACCTTTTTAATAGCCTCACTTAATGTATATTCTTTTGTATCTCTTTCAATTTTTATCTTTTTCATTTTTCTATTTCAACTCCCATTGATTTGGCAGTTCCTTCTATTATCTTTACTGCTTCTTCTAAATTTTTAGTATTTAAATCAGGCATTTTTTCCTTAGCAATTTCTTCAAGTTGATATTTAGTTAACTTTCCGACCCTTTCTTTATTTGGAGTAGCTGATCCTTTTTGTAGCTTTAAAGCCTTCTTTATTAAATGAGTAGAAACTGGTGTTTTAGTGATAAAAGTGAAGGTTCTATCCTCGTACACTGTCAATAAAACAGGAATAATATTACCTTCCATCTTTGTGGTTCTAGCATTAAACTCCTTGCAGAAATCCATTATGGACACACCATGTTGTCCAAGTGCAGGTCCTATTGGAGGTGCTGGTGTTGCTTTTCCAGCATCAACTGCAAGTTTAACTACTGCTTTTATTTTTTTACCTTTTTTAACTACTGCCATATTTGTCCTTTAAATTTTTAAAGTTGGGAGACTTGAGCAAAGTCTAGTTCTAACGGTGTTTCTCTTCCAAATACAGAAACCAAAACTCTAACTTTACCTTGTTCCTCATTAACTTCATCTACCTTTCCTAAGAAATCTTTAAACGGTCCATCGTTAACTTTAACAGAATCTCCAGCTCTAAATTTAGCCTCAAACCTAGGAGCTTCCATTTTAGCAAATTTCATTAATGTTCTTACTTCTGATTCGGGTAATGGAGTAGGGGTTGATCCCATTCCAACAAACCCAGTTACTCCAGGTGTGGATCTTACCACATACCAGCTATCATCACTCATGGACATTAAAATCATTAAATATCCAGGAAATAACTTCTCATCAACAGACCTCTTTTTTCCTTCAGATACAACAATTTTTTGTTGGTGAGGAACAAATATTTTAAATACTTTATCTGTATGTCCTGCAGCTTCAACTCTTTCTTTTAAAGTTACTGCTACTTTACTTTCATGGCCAGAGTATGTGTGCACAACATACCAATGAGCACTATCAGGTACGTCTTTGTTTATTACAACAACATTTTCTTCATCAATTTCTTCCTCACTTATTTGCTGAGCTTGGTCTGATTGATCTGTTTGATCATTTGTTTGATCTACTTGATCGTTATTTACTTGATTTGTGTTTGTTTCTTCCATAATTACTTTGTAAGTATCAAGGTTAACAATTCTTTAAATAAATAGTCAAATGACGTAATTAAAAGTCCTGCCCCAATACTTACTCCAATTACATAAGCAGTCAATCTTAATGTTTCTTTTCTACTAGGGAATTGAATTTTCTTCAATTCCTCAATAGATTGTTTAATAAATCTAATGACGTGCTTCACGCCGCACATTGTAACATGATTAATTTTTGTTCTCAATGATATAATGCTAAAGATATGATAAGTTTATTATTTCAGAGTCCTCTAACATTTTTTCTTCTAGCTGGAGCATTAATTATATCTATTTGTATACATGAGTTTTCTCATGCCTTTGCTGCAGACAGGTTAGGGGATCCAACAGCAAAATACCTTGGAAGGCTAACATTAAACCCAAAGGTACACCTTGACTCCGTTGGAACTTTGTTTCTTCTTTTTGTAGGATTTGGATGGGGTAAGCCTGTTCCTTTTAATCCTTTAAACTTAAGAAATCCAAAAAGAGATGCTGCTATCATTTCACTTGCTGGGCCTTTATCTAATTTTATTCTTGCAGTAATCCTGTCTTTTCCTCTTAGATACTTTGGAATGAATTCTTTGCTTGGAATATTTTTAGGATTAACTGTTTTATATAATCTTAGTCTTGGTTTCTTTAATCTCATTCCATTTGGGCCTTTAGATGGAAATAAAATTGTTTATGGACTTCTTCCATACAGGTTAGCTTATCAGTGGGAAGATTTTCAAAAACATGGAACATACATTTTAATGTTTTTAGTTTTAACTAATTCTACAGAAAAAATACTAACACCTTTGGTTGATACAACGATGAGAATGTTAGGTATTTATTTGCCTTAATAGCAATAAATACTAAGATTGGCTACTTGCACAATCTTTCTTACTTGGTATCATTTTATTAATGCTCATCGAGCAAACCTGATGTGCTCGGATAAACCGAAGGTCGTGTAAATCTTCCATCGATTTGATCTTCACTGGGAGCCCAAGTGTTTAATTCGAAAGTTTTAAACCTAAGCACCCACCTGTACTCAAACGGAGATCCGATCTTGGTGGATCGACACATCGGGACAAACTTATACCTCGCAATTGCGAGGTTTTTCGTTTTTATGTATACTCCCATCAATCTAGAAGAAAGGAACTGAAAATGAGGAAGGAGAAAGTATATCGTAGTTACCTAAGTGTATTAAGTATTGCAAAGCAACTTTGTTGGTTTATATCTCAAATAAATGGAGTAGCAAAGGTAGGTCTTTTTGGATCTCTGGCTCTAGAGAAGTCAGAGGCAGGTGATATAGATATAGTGATTTTTTTAAAAAGCAGAAAGATACCAGAAATACTACTTAAAAAATATGAGATATTTTCAGAAAGTGAGTACGGTATCTATGAGTATTGTATAGATCAGATAAAATACCTACTTATGTTGCAGGATCAAGGTAAAATAGGGAAGGTCGATGCGTGTTTAGCACTAATCAACAGTTATGATGTAAGAGTTGATACATTATTGCTCCCTATTAATCCTACTTATGAGTACCTGCATGAATTTATCAACTGTGGTCGAGGGGATATAGACTTCCTGCCCCATGTGGTAAGGGTTTTAAAAGTCTATGATCCAGCTACTGATAAATTTAGTAAGTATTGTTTGCCATGGGTTAGTAAGGTAGAGGCAATTCATAAGGAAATAGAAATATTGAGTGGTACTGATTAAAGCTCGAACTTTGTTTTTAAGTTTGGGCTTTATTTGTTACTAAACATACAATGTATAATTATCCAATGCATCTATTTAATGGAAAAAAAGAAGCAGATATCTTGGATAAGAAAATAGAAGAACATGTGAACAATAATTTAGCAGACAAGAAGTTAGCAATAATACAAGTAGGGGACAATTTATCTTCTAATAAGTTTATTGAAATAAAGAAAAAACTTTGTGATAGGTTTGGTATTTCAGTCTCCACTTCTTATATTAAGGATAATCTTCCAGATGAAATTATATTTAACTTAGTTAAGGAAATACTTGACGATAACAATGTTTCTGGAAGTATTATTCAACTTCCTCTTCCTAGAAAAAATTTAGACAAATTACTTGATTTAATACCTTTTGAGAAAGATATTGATGTTATATCTACAGAAGGGAAAAGAAATTTTTATGAAGGAAAGTTTGGTGTTCTTCCTCCGGTTGTTAGGTCATTGAATTACTTTATTAATATCAATAAAATTAATTTAAACAATCTTAATGTAACTATAGTAGGGAATGGAGATTTAGTTGGTAAGCCTGTTGCCTATTATTTATCTAAACAAAAAGCTAATGTAAGTGTCCTATCAAATTATGATGGTAAGTGCAAAATTTCTTGTCAGTTATTAATACTTTGTGCTGGTATTCCAAACTTGGTAAAAGGGGAAAATATTGAAAATGGATGCAGTGTAGTAGATTTTGGATCAAGTGTTGTTAGTAACAAATGTGTTGGCGATTTAGATATAAATTCCAAATTAGATCATTTAAATTTTATTTCAAAGTCTCCAGGAGGAGTGGGACCTCTTGTTGTTAGGTATTTGATTATGAATTTTCTGGGTATTTAATATATCTAGTTGCTTGAAGATATAATCCTATAGCTTTGACTAATTATTGATTTGGTGTTACAATGACGATATAAATAATCCAAATAAGGAGAAAAGTAATGAAGAAAATTTTAGTCTTCATTTTGGTTGCAGTTGTCGTGTCTGGTTGTGTAGAATCATCTACTGTTTCTAGTGTTGTTTTTAGTGAGAAACAACTTAGTTCCGAGGTAGATGATGCAATCATAAACTTATGTGCTGCCACCATTAGTAGAGTGGTAACTGATCGAGTCGAAGAAACTCTCCCTTTATGTGTTGATAGGGTGAGGGAGTTTTTTAAATACCACGATCAGCTATGGTTAGACTCTGATCAGATATATTATGTCTCGCTAGATATTGTGAGACTGTGGTCAGAGAAACAAATAAAAACATACGCAGAGGCGTATGGATGTCAGAACGGATGTACCATCCGCTTTGATAATTTTCCTGCAGCAAAGATCTTAGATATTTTGCAGGAGGAAATGGTCAAGATGGGAAATGATTTACGTAGCGAGGGTTATGTAATTCCCATCTATAATTAACCAAAAACCGGTAATTCAGAAATGAAAAAGCCGGTTTTTTTGTTGGATTTTAGTTAATGGAGCCTGGGGAGGGAATTGAACCCTCGACTTCTTCCTTACCATGGAAGCGTTCTACCGCTGAACTACCCAGGCAATAAATTAATCCTTCTTTTTATCTAGTTTTTCTAACTTTAGGATTTTTACTCCAAAGTAGACGACAAGTGCAATAAGAATAAAATCAATTAATGTACTTATGAAGTTACCTATCATTAATTCTGCAGATCCAATTTTTAGTACTGAAGTTTGAAGTCCTCCTGCTAGTCCAAGTATTAAACCAAGTAGAGGATTAATTAAATCCTTAACAATTGAAGATACTACTCCAGATATAGCTCCTCCAAGAATAAAACCTACTGCCAAACCTACTACTCCTTGTTCTCTAATAAATTTTATGAAGTCCTTCATATTTTGCCTTTTTAAGATATATGGTGCCGAGAGAAGGATTCGAACCTTCGAAGGCGAAAGCCAACGGTTTTACAGACCGCTCCATTTGGCCACTTTGGTATCTCGGCATATATTATGGAGCCGTCTGTGAGACTTGAACTCACAACCTGACGCTTACAAAGCGCCTGCTCTGCCATTGAGCTAAGACGGCTAATTCCAACTTAATTTTCAAGGTAACTCTGTCTTACGATTTTAGCATAATATACATGTATTTTGTATTTCCAAGAGTCCTATATATTGCTATAGAAAGAAATAAGTACTATACTGTCTATCACCAACATGAGAGACAGAAAAAGGAGAGATGATATGTCTGGTGTGAATGGCATTTCTATATTAACAGTTTCAAAAAAGCCTTCATTGGAGGAGATTGAAACCAGGTGCTCTAATAGTTGTATAGCATTTCGCGAAGGACGTTGCCCTGGGTCTCCTCATGATTGTGGTCTGTGTGATGATGAACTACCTCTATCTTCCATGGATGTTATTCAGGAATTCATGGAAGGTGGCTTTCACATGGAACAGGTATTCTAAATAAAGTATAAAGTCTCTCAAAACGAAAGACCGGATTTATGTTAAACATATCACCGGTCTTTTTGTTGACTTTAAAACACCAAATGTGCTTTAATTCACAATGTTATGTCAAGAGCATGTGAAATCTGCGGAAAAACTTATCAAAAATCAAATTTGGTACCAAGAGGTATTGGTAATCGTGTTACTAAAAGGACTAAATCCCACAATAAAGCTAATCTTAGAATAAAGAGGTTTTTAATAAATGGAGTAAAAGTAAAGTTTAAACTGTGTGCATCCTGCTTGAAGAGGATAAAAAAAGAAGATAAAGACATACAAAAAGAAATGGAAGCAAAAGCTCAATTGGTAGAATCTAAGTAGCCATTCTCAAAATCTTTCCAAGACATTTTATTTTTACCTTCAACTTGAACTTGTTCTATTAGCAATTTTCCTTCCTTAATTAATGCTTTATATATTTTTATCTTAAGCTTTTTGTTAACATTGTTTTTGAGTTTTATCCTTTTTGTTAAATTCTTACTCTTTTCTAAGTCTTTTAAATATGACCATGCAACAGGCCATGGATTAAAAGCCCTTATCATTCTATCTATTCCTTCTGGTTTGCTATTCCAGTTTATTAGTGTGTCTTCTTTAAATATAAATGTACTTTTAGGATAAGTTTTTGAGTAAGTAAATGTTGCTAGCTCTTTATCTTGAGGAATAGGTTTTATTTGTCCACTTGAGTACTTTTCTAGTACTTCTGGAAGTTTATCTGAAGCAACTTTAAACAATATGTCATAAAGATCTCCAGAAGTCTCTGTCCCATTTGTTTTATAACCACTTTGGAAAAGAATTGGTCCATTATCCATTTTTTCATCTACCATGTGAAAAGTTACTCCTGTTGTCTCATCTCCATTTAGTATTGCAAATTGAACAGGACTAGAACCTCTGTACTTTGGTAGAAGAGAGAAGTGAATATTAATAAGTCTAATATCAAACAAATTAATTATTTCTTTTGGAATGATAAAACTAAAATCTGCAACAACTCCATAGTCAGGATTAACTCTTTTTATTTCATAAACTACACTTTCTAAGTCTCTATTCTTTAGGGAACTTATCTCTAAGAAGTTAATATTATTCTCTTTTGCCCATTTCTTTACTCCAGTTTCCTTTTTAACTTGTTTTCTTCCCACGACAACATCTTTTTTAGTTATACATAATACTATGTCAAAGTGTGACTTAAGAGATTCTAGTATTGGAATTGACCTATCCGATGTTCCGAAGAAAACAATTTTCATATGAGATTTTCCTTTTCAATTATTTCATCAAATTCTTTTTGAGATATAGTTTCTCCTTGTACCTTTGAAGTAAATAATATTCCATTTAAATGATCTACCTCGTGCTGTATTGTTCTTGCAAAGAATCCTTCTGCTTTTATTTTTAGGTTGTTTCCACCAATATCTTTAGCTGTAATTTTTATCTTTTTGAATCTTTCCACTAATCCATATTTATCTGGAACGCTTAAGCATCCTTCCCAATCAAGTTCAGTTTCAGGAGAATACGACATGATTTTAGGGTTTATTAAGACTATATCATCAGAGTGTATTTCTTCTGGATGAAGAGGATCTTCAAAGAAGTTTCTAACAACTGCTATTCTTTTTGATACTCCGATTTGAGGAGCTGCAAGACCTGCTCCTTCTGGATCTTTTGCCACCTTTACAGTGTCTAAAAGGTCTTTAGCTACGCTTTTTATATCGTCAGTGATTTCACCCACCTTCTGGGCTTTTTTATTTAATATTGGATTGGGAGTAGTAATTACAGTTCTAACTGCCATGGCGATATTTTAACATAAAAAATGGGCCTTAAAGTTAAATTAAGGCCCTATAAACTATAACTATAATGCCCACACCGCTAGGGAAAAAATAAATGCCAAGCATGCTAACACCCACAAAATGGAATAAATGGTATTACGCGTTTTTACCTTCCCTTTATATGAAGAAGTTTCGTTGTTCATTGGTGTAGTTTTTGCAGTTAAAGAAAAGAAAACTAAAACAAATACCAGTGAAGCTACTACCAAGAATTCAGGTTTACCCACTAGATCCTTAAGCATTTTCTCTCCTATTTTCAATTGATCTTTCCCCAATTATATGACAAATTATGTCTGAAATCAAATTGAGAATTAAAAAGTCCTTGACTGAAAGTTCCCTATGATATACTCAACTCTGAATAACATATGAAATTGGTAATTGTGGAGTCACCTACAAAGGCTAAGACTCTTTCATCAATCCTGCCAAAGGATTACACAATAGAAGCATCAATGGGTCATATAAGGGACTTACCTAAAAGTGGCTTGGGGGTTGATATTGAAAAGAATTTTGAGATTGAATATGTAGTTCCTCCTAAGGCTAAAAAAACACTAACTCTTCTTAAGAAAAAATCCAAAGATGCAGAAGAAATAATCCTAGCAACAGACCCAGATAGAGAAGGGGAAGCTATTGCTTGGCATTTAGAATATCTCTTAACTCCAAAGAAAGGAAATGTGAAGTTTGGAAGAGTTGTCTTTCATGAACTAACAGAACCAGCAATAAAAAAAGCATTTGAGAAAGTTGGGGGTATAGATATGGATTTAGTAGACGCTCAGCAAGCAAGAAGAGTACTAGATAGGCTTGTTGGTTATAAACTATCTCCGTTGCTGTGGAAAAAGGTGATGTATGGATTGTCTGCAGGAAGAGTGCAAAGTGTTGCAGTAAGACTAATTGTTGAGAGAGAAAGAGAGAGGCAAGCCTTTAAACCAGAAGAATACTGGTCTATGAGAGGGCTATTTGAGAAGATAGAAGGAAAAGAAAGCTTTGAGGCATCCCTTTTTGAAAAAGGTGGAAAGAAGATAGAGATTAAAAATAAAGAAGAAGCCAAGAAGATTGAAGATGAGCTAAAAGAAGATTCATTCAAAGTTGCATCGGTTGATAAATCCAAAAGAGAAAGCAAACCTTACGCTCCACTTAGCACGTCCACCCTTCAACAAACAATGTCAAATGTTTTTGGATTTACTGCCAAAAGGACAATGATGTCAGCTCAAAGTTTATTTGAGCAAGGAATAATTACTTACCATAGAACAGACTCCCTAAATTTATCTCCAGCTTTTGTAAATAGTGCTAGAGATTTTATTGGATCTCAGTTTGGAAAAGATTATTTACCAGAAAAGGGTGTGTTTTATAAAACAAAATCAAAGAATGCACAAGAAGCACATGAAGCGATAAGACCTACCAATGTTCTTTTAATACCGGGGAAAAGTGGCAAGAAGCTAAAAGCAGATGAGCTAAAAGTTTACTCAATAATTTGGAAAAGATCTCTTGAGTGTCAAATGACCTCTGCTGTTTATGACTTGACAACTATTAAGATTGATTCAGATAAAAAATATGTTTTTAAAGTAGTTGGATCTTATGTAAAGTTTGATGGTTGGTTTGCAATTGGAAAGTTTTTAGGAATAACATCAAATGGAAATGAAGATGAAGAACAGATAGTCCTTCCTATTTTGTCAGTAAATGACAAGTTGAAACTAAAAGGATTAACATCAGAACAGCATTTTACACAACCTCCAGGAAGATATACAGATGCAACATTAATTAAAAAGATGGAAGAAATAGGTGTTGGAAGACCTTCCACCTATGCTCCAACAATTACAACTATTCAGTCAAGAGGTTATATTGAAAAAGATGGGAGAGCTTTTATTCCTAAAGATGTTGCTTACGTAGTAATTGACCTTTTGGTAGAGCATTTTCCTAACATTGTTGATTATGGATTTACTGCAGAAATGGAAGAAGGTTTTGATGAAATTGCACAAGGAAAGAAAAAATGGGTTCCTATGATTAAGGATTTTTATGAACCCTTTGAAAAAATACTAGCTGAAAAAGATAAAAGTTTAAGTAAGAGAGATGTTACTAATCTTGGAGACAGTGAGGAGATGTGTCCTGAATGTGGAAAGGTTCTTGTATTTAAACTCGGAAAGTATGGAAAGTTTTTAAGCTGTTCCGGATACCCAGAATGCAAATATGCAAAACCATTAGTTGGAGAAAATGGGGAAGAAGAACAACAAGAGTATGGGAAATGTCCAAATTGTGAAGATGGGATTCTTAAATTAAAGCAAGGAAGATTTGGAAAATTCTTAGCATGCAGTAATTATCCAAAGTGTAAAACAACACAAAATTTTATGGATAGGATTGGGGTCAAGTGTCCAAAATGTGGGGAAGGGGATGTTGTTGTTAAGAAAGCAAAAAGAAGGAAGTTTTATGGTTGCAGTAGGTACCCTGATTGTGATTACAGCAGCTGGAAAAGCCCCTTAGCTAAAAAGGAAAAGAAGAGAGAATCTGTTACTTCTCTTTTCTAATTTATCTAATTTACTCACTTTTAATTGAATTATTATTCTGGTTTTCTGTATGTTAATCCTTTTATATTTTGTGATATTATTCCGTTGATTTTAAATAAAATAATAAAAAGGAGAGAAGAACTATGCAATTCAAAGATGGACGGGTTGAGGTTATTTGTGGTTGTATGTTTTGTGGCAAGACAGAAGAAACCATTAGAAGACTTAAAAGGGTAGTGATCGCAAAAGGAGTTGTGCAGGTATTTAAACCTTCTATTGACACAAGAGTTGGTGCTAATGAAATTTATTCACACTCGGGAATGAAGTTTGAAGCCATATCTGTAAAACAATCTAAGGATATTTTGCGCTTCATACTAGGTGAAACCACCTATGTTGGTATTGATGAAGCACAGTTTTTTGATAAGTATATCGTTGATGTGGTTGAGAAGATTTCTCAAATGAGAAAGAGAGTAATTATCAATGGTCTCAACCTAAACTTTAGAGGAGAACCATTTGGATTTATGCCACTTCTTATGGCTAGAGCAGATAGTGTTACTACACTAGAAGCAATATGTACGGTGTGTAGTGGACCTGCTACAAGGACTCAGCGTTTGGTTAATGGGAAACCAGCTAAGTACAACGATCCACTTGTAGTTATTGGGGCGGAAGAGTCGTATGAGGCACGTTGCAGATTACACCACGAGGTTCCAAAAAATTAATAAATTAATGGAAGAAGAGTTGTACTCAAAAGCTGTTAACTTAAAATTAGCAGCTTTTTTGTTTTTTAGTGTAAAGAATAAAAAAACGGGTACTTAAAGAGGGCAGTTGAGATTAGCTATAAATTAGATAAAACTTGATAATAATTGCTATCTCAATAAACCTTTCCCTAAGTACCCGAAATATTTGCTTTCAGATTAAGGTTTGTCACGTATTTGGGTAAATAACCCTGTGACCTGGAAATTATTTTCCAGCGACCTAAAATTTTTGTGGTCACCTTCTTTCTGAAGATAAACCTAATTTATCATAATTATTATAGGTTGTCAAGTCTATAGGGTTAAAATGAAAATTATTGCTAAATATAAATTGATATGATAAGTTACTTGTGTCCTGAAACTCTCTCCCGGAAATGGGCTCAGGTGAGAAATTAGTAAATATAAATTTCAAAACTAAAAGAGGGAAAATCGATTGATCTTATACTCTTTCGTTTATCCCCTCAAAAAGAAAAAAATAAATGGCAAAATATAAACTACCAAAAATACAAGAAATGCTTGATGCTGGAGTTCACTTTGGTCACCAAGCAAGAAGATGGAATCCAAAGATGGAGAAGTATATTTATACTGTATCCAAAAATGTTCATATTATAGACTTAGAAAAGACAGAATCCATGCTTGAAAAGGCTTGTGATTTTTTATATGAACAAGCATCTATTGGTAAATCAATTGTATTTGTAGGTACAAAAAGACAATCAAAAGATGTAATGGAACTTGAAGCTAAAAGATGTGGAGCAGTGTACGTAAATGAAAGATGGGTGGGAGGTACTATTACTAACTTTGAAACTATTAAAAAGAACTTAGACAAGCTTCTTGATCTAATAAAAGGAAGAGAAGAAGGAAAATTTGAGATATACACAAAAAGAGAAAGATTAATGATAGATAGGGATATAGAAAAACTTCAAATAGCTTATGGTGGAATAGTGAGTTTAAAAAGAAGTCCTGAGGTGCTGTTTGTAGTTGATCCAAAAAGAGAAAGAACTGCAGTAAGAGAAGCAAGAAGAGCAAAAGTTTCTGTTGTTGGAGTTGTTGATACCAATGCAGATCCTACAGATGTAGATTATCCAATTCCAGCTAACGATGATGCTATAAAATCAGTGGCCTTAATAGTAAAAGCTATAGCTAGTGCAGTAGAAGAAGGATACAAAGAATGGGGTAAAACGAAGAAAGAAAAAGAAGAAAAAGAAGAAGAGTTGAGAAAAGAAAAAGAAAAGGAACTTGAAGTTAAAATGGAAGTCAAACCAGAAGAAGCAATAGCAGTTGAGGAAAAACTCGTTGAAGAGGTAGTAAAAGAAGAACAAGAAAAGATAACAAAAGAAGTTGCTCCAATAGAGGATGTTAAAGAAGAAAAATCCAAGGAAGAAATTAAGAATACAAAAGCAAAGAAGACTTCAAAGAAATAATTTGCTAGTCTAATATTTAGAAAGTTTAATTTAAAAGGATACTAATATATGGCAATTGATGCAGAAAAGATTAAAAAGTTAAGAGAAGAAACAGGAGCTGGAGTTCTTGAAATTAAAAGTGCTCTTGAAGAAGCAGGGGAAGATTACGAAAAAGCTAAAGAATCTTTGATGAAAAAAGCAGCTTCTAAAGCTGCGAAAAAAGCTGATAGAACAGCAAATGATGGGCTTGTGTATTCCTATATTCACAATGGAGGAAAGGTTGGGAGTATGGTTTTGATTTCATGCGAAACAGATTTTGTAGCAAAGACGGATGATTTCAAAAAATTATGTCATGAGGTTGCCATGCAAGTATGTACGGAGGATTTTGATAACTTAGAAAATCTTCTAAGTTCTGAATACATTAGAGACCCTTCTAAAA
>JBAQUF010000065.1:0-4775 GCA_049297375.1 Patescibacteria group bacterium | reverse complement strand
ATATAAAATCGACGCTCTCCAATCCCTTTATATTACAAACATTTCTAAGGAGATATGCAAAAGGAAGTTTCTTTTTGCTTCCAGTTCTAATCTTTGATTTTTCATTCTTACTTAAACCCCATGAATTAACATTTTGACCACAAAGAGTAACTTCTTTAATTCCATTTTTAACTAAACAACCAATTTCACTCAAAATATCTCCTTCTTTTCTTGAAATTTCTCCTCCTCTTGAGTATGGAACTACACAATAGCTGCAAAAATTATCACAACCATAAGAAACATTAACAAAAGCGTGTTCATCAGCTTTCTTTCTTCTTTTTATATTCTTTAACTTATATTTTTTACTAAATTTCTTCTCATCGACCAACTTAAGTTCTTTTAAAGTTTGAATAAAGCTATCAGTATCATTTGGAGCAAAGAAGTAGTCATAATTTCTTGTCTTCTTCTTTAGTTCTTCCATTGAATATCTTTTTCTTTCCCCAAGAGCACTTCCAACTATGCATCCTGTTAAAAACACATAAGTTTTTCTTCTATTATTTCCTTTATTAGCTTTATCAGCTTTGTTAGCTTTCTTATAGTCGCTAATAATTCTTCCTAAACCATACACTTTATCTTCACTTTTTTGTCTAACAGAACAAGAATTTACAATGAGTAAATTGGAGTTTTTAAGTACGTAGTTTATTTCTTCAACCTCATTCTTAAATATTGGAATTTTTAATTCTTTAAACCCAGCATCTTCTAAAACGCCTGCAATAACATCTGAATCTACTTCATTGGCATAACAACCAAATGTTTTAATATAGTACCTTTTTTCTTTTAATACAGACATGAAATTACCTTACAATAGAACCGTCTTTAACCTTTTCTAAGGACGTAAGAAGAACAGGTTTTTCATCTGAATCCACAGCAAGAATCATCCCTTGAGATTCTAATCCCATCATTTTTCTTGGTTCAATATTTAAAATGAAAATATATTGATTTCCTTTTAAATCTTCTGGTTTATACCAAAGTTTAATTCCAGAAAGAATTTGTTTTTTTCCAAGATCCCCAAAATCTACACTTAACTTAAGAAGCTTCTCTGATCCTTCTATTTCTTCTGCAGATAAGACAGTACCTGCTCTAATGTCTAATTTAGCAAAATCTTCAAGGTTTATTTGTGGTTTTAGCTCGTTCATATGGTTGACTATACCCCAAATATTCTATAAACTCCACCTGTATTAAGGAATATTAAATATGCCAAAAACAAAAAGAACATACCAACCTAAAAAAAGGAAAAGAGTTAAAAAACATGGCTTCATGAAAAGGATGTCTACTCCTGGAGGTAAGAATGTCATTAGAAGAAGAAAAGCTAAGGGTAGAAAAAGGATTGTTGTAGCTTCTAAGCTAAAGTAGATATACTTTTATCAATGTTAAAAAAGGAAAACAGACTTTCTTCTGATTTTGAATTCAATGTGTCTAGAAAATATGGTAGGTATTATGAAAGTCCATTGACCCACACTTACTTTCTAATTCCAAAGAATTACCAAGGACCTACTAAAATTGGAATAGTAGTTTCTAATAAATTCAGTAAAAAAGCTGTAGAAAGAAATAGGGTAAAAAGAATTTATAGAAAGGTAGTAGAAGAAAACTTTGAGAAGTTAAACAAAGGAGATTTGTGGATAGTAATTCATCCTAAGTTTGGATCACTAAATAAAACATATGAAGAAATTAATACTGACTTTAATAAAATTTTACAAAAAGCATCTTTCTCCAACTAACTTTGGTTTAAATGTATGTAGATTTACACCAAGTTGTTCTGAATATACTTATCAAGCTGTTGAAAAGTATGGAGTTTTAAAAGGAAGCTTTATAGGGCTTTGGAGGATAGCAAGATGCAATCCATTTTCCAAAGGGGGGTATGATCCTGTAAAATAACAAAGATATGTGGAATACAATAATAATCAACCCAATATTAAATTTACTTGTAGCTTTGTATAGATTAACTGGTGGAAACCTTGGTGTAGCCATTATTTCCTTTACTTTAGTGATTAAATCACTGTTAATACCTGCAACAATTCCCACCCTCAAAATGGCTAAGAAACAAAATGATATTCAACCCGAGCTTGAGAAGATTAAGCAAAAATTCAAGTATGACAAGAAAAAGCAAGCAGAGCTTCAAATGGAATTATTTAAAAAGCATGGAATAAACCCAGCTTCTGGGTGTGTAACTACTATCATTACATATGTTATTATGATAGCTATATATCGCGTCATATCAATGTTTACTATGACAGAAGCGTTAGCTCCTTTAAACGACAGAATATATCTTAACTCACTAAAGTTTGGGGTTCATGAAGTTCTTAATACCAGGTTTTTATACCTTGGAGATCTTACAAAACCCGATCCTTATTTGGTAATCACCATACTAACCGTTGTATTTCAGTTTATTGCAACAAAGATGATGATGCCCTACTCCAAGATATCCTCAAAAGCAGTAAAACAAACCCCAGGACAAGCTGATGATATGGTTCAAGCTATGCAAAAGCAAAACTTATACGTTATGCCTATTATGTTTTTTATATTTGGATTAAAGCTTCCTGCAGGTGTAATGCTTTATATACTTACATCTACAATATTCCAAATAGGACAAACTTATCACTTTTCTGGATGGGGTGGTTTAAAGTCATGGATTAATAAACTAAAATTTGGTAAAAAGGATATGTAACGCTTCTGCCTCAAGCGTCTTTTCCTTAAAAAAGCATGAAAACAAAAGAAATTATAGAAACATCACTTAATAAAATATTTGGATATATAGGTGCTAAACCTGAAGTTTCCATAAACGAAGAAAAGGGAGAAGAAGGAAGTATATACTCAGTAACAATATCTGGAGATAACCTAAATTACTTAATTGGTTTTAGAGGACAGTCTTTAGAGGCACTTCAAATACTTGTTAAGCAAATTCTTTTTAGAAAAACTGGGGAGCATGCAATTTTAACTATAGATATAAACGAATATAAAGACAAAAAAGTAGAAAAACTTCAAGACTTAGCTAGAGGATTTATTGATAAGGTTAGATTCTTTGAAAAAGAAATAGAACTTCCAAGAATGAATCCATGGGAAAGAAGACAAATACACATCTTTGTATCTGAATACAACGACATTGAGTCAGAAAGCACAGGAGAAGGAGAAGATAGAAGAGTTGTTTTAAAACCAAAAAAGATATCTAAGAAAAAAACTAAGAAGGAAGTTGAGTCAGAAAAGGAATAACAAATGAAACTTTCTTGCCTACAAGAAAATTTATCAAAAGGACTTCAAACAGTAATGCATGCTGTTCCTGCTAAAAGTTCTCTTCCTATTTTATCTAATGTTTTAATTACCACAGAAAATGGAAGAATAAAACTATCATCAACAAACTTAGAAACTGCTATTACTACTTATGTAGGCGCATCAATTGAAGAAGAAGGGTCAACTACAGTCCCAGCAAGACTACTAAAAGACTTCATATCTAATCTCCCTGCAGGAACAATTAATCTACAAGTAAAAGACGAAATTTTAGTTATTAATTCAAAAACAACTAAATCTAAATTTAATGGGAGTAGTGCAAAAGATTTTCCTGAACTTCCTTCCTTTCCAAAGAAAGTTAAGGCTTTAGAAATTGATCCAACAGTATTAAATAATGTTGTAAACATAGTAGCTTTTGCATCAGGAACAGACACCAGCAGACCAATATTTACTGGTGTTTATTTAAGTTATTCAAAAGGTAAGCTGGTAGTAACATCTACAGATGGATTTAGATTATCTGAGAAGATACTAAATATTAAAGGGGATTTAGAAGACTTTTCTGTTGTTATTCCTGCAAAAACAGTTGCGGAAGTTGCAAAGATATTTGCTTCTTCTCAAGAACCTATTAAATTTATTTTAAATCAAAGTGAAAATTTAGCATTATTTAAAGCAGAAGACACTCTTATTGCAACAAGAATACTTGATGGACAATATCCTGATTACAAAAAGATAATTCCATCTGAACATATGGTTAAAGCAGTTTTTAATTCTCTTGAATTTACAGAAGCAGTAAGACTTACAGATATTTTTGCAAAAGAAAGCAACAATACAATTAAGATAAGGTTTGATCCTGAGGGCAAAATTAAGATTACATCTCTTTCTGAAGAAACAGGACAGCATGAGAGTAATTTAAATGCAGAAATTGAAGGAGAACTTGTTGAAATAGCTTTTAACTCAAAGTATTTACTAGATTTCTTAAATAATATTAAATCAGAAAAGATAAACTTTGAATCAAACGGAAATGTATCTCCATGTGTTTTCACTACAGAAGATCAAAAAGATTTCATCCATATTGTTATGCCAATGCAGATTTAGACAGCGTACTTAAATAAACACTGCTTTTGTGTAATTATCTTAAATCCAATGACTCTTTATCTTTATTTTCAGCAGGCGTTGCTGGCTTATTGTAACTATTTTCTGTCTTTATATAGCCCCTGCTTGGATTATTTGAAGGATTAGGTTTTTGAAAAGTATTTTTTTGAAACCTTTGATCAGGTTTACGCTGATATTTTTGGCTAGGTCTCTGAGGATATGGTTTAGTAAACTGCTTTTGTTTCCTCATCTCTTCAACAGAATCTAATATATCTTCAGCAGACGGTGTCTTATTTATAAAATCATCTTCATCTTCCACCTGTCTTCTAAGATTTATTGTTTTATTCTGAGGAAAAGGTTTAGGCTGATTAACACTAATTGGTTTATTCACTTGAGGCAATTGCTTTTGTTGAATAGGTTTT
>JBAQUF010000064.1:0-6954 GCA_049297375.1 Patescibacteria group bacterium | reverse complement strand
ATTTCCACCACCTGATTGTTGAATTAAAGCAGCATCTCTTAAAGTGGAAAAGATACTATCCTGATATCTACCTAAATCATCTGATACAGGCAATACAAAACAAGCTGCCAACTGTCCTAGAGCTGTTCCTGCTCCAGTAAATGTTGGTGCATTAGGAAAGAATTTTCTTGAAGAAAGAAGATTATAAAACTCAACCTTAGAAAATTCCGCATTTCTATAAGGTTTATCTGGTTCAGCAATAACTTCTGCAATTCTATTAAACATGTCTTCTGGAGTTTCTGCAATTTCACCTTTATCATCTCTTTTTAAGAATCTTTTTTCTAATATCTTTCTTGAGTTTTCAGTAAACTCAACTTTTGTATTCTTTTCTAAATTAGTACCATCATTAAAGTATAAGTAAGAACTCATAAATATTTCCTTAATGTGTTGTCAATCTTTGAACCAAAAACTAACAACACGTAAAGAACAAAATTATTACGTAGTGGTACCTCCCCTACATTATTAAAAACTGGAACTTAATGATGAAATGGATTATTCATCACTGCCTGTTGTTATATGAAATCAGAAAATTTACTAAATACCAAGCTACCAAGATTAGAGTATTTGATAAAAATAGCCAATTTGCTATTTTTAAGCTAAATACTATAATGTAAAAAATGAAAGGAGTATTGAAAATGCCTGCAATAGTCTTAAACTGGGATGACATCCTTGCAAGGAAAGATTTGATAAATGCAGACCTGGAATACACAATGAGTGGTAAAGTGTTTAGAGGCCCTATTTCAAAAATCCAGAGATCTGGGGATAGGATAATAATCAACCTGGAATGGGCTGCCGAGATGAGAGCACATTGGTGGGAATTTGCAAAAATGATGGATTGTATATCAGTCGATGTGGTTGAATCCCATCCGTATGAAGTTGGAACCGGAACAATATATTTTGGACTTTATGGTCTTGGAGTGGTTAAAATATTTCCTAAAAACTCAGAAAAGCTTGATCCGAAATGGGTACATGGTCTAGTAAAACAAAGTTAGTATTTAGAAAAAGGATTATCTACAAAAGTTAATCCTTTTTTATTTTCCTCTTAGAAATGCTGGAATATCATACTTGCTATCTGGATCATTATTATCAAAGTCTTCTGGTTTAAATGCATCTTTTGGTAAATCAATCTTTGGAGAATTAGGAGCTGTAGCATCTTTTCTTGGAGTAAATTGAGGCTCCACAAAACCGTATCCTAAATCCTCATGCTTAACATCAAACCCAGTTGCAATAACCGTGATCTTTACCTGACCAGACAATCTTTCGTCAATAGTTGTACCAAAGATAATATTTGCTTCATCATTTGCAATATCCCTGATAATATTTGCAGCTTTATCTACTTCTTTCATAGTTAAGTCCTGGCCACCAATAACGTTAAATAGTATTCCTTTAGCATCTTCAACTGATTGTTCAAGAAGAGGTGATGAAATAGCTGCTTTTGCTGCAACTTCTGCTCTATTCTCCCCAGTTCCAATTCCAATACCCATAAGAGCTGTTCCTGCATCTTTCATGATTGTTTTAACATCAGCAAAATCAACATTAATAAGTCCCGGCATAACGATCAGATCTGAGATTCCTTGTACTCCTTGATTTAAAACACTATCAGAAAGTTTAAACGCTTCTAAAATTGACATATTTTCATCTGCAACCTCTAAAAGCCTTTGATTTGGAATAGTTATTAATGCATCTACTTCTTCCCTAAGCTCAGTAATTCCATTTTCTGCATTTCTCATTCTCATTGCTCCTTCAAATGGGAACGGTTTTGTTACTACACCTATTGTTAATGCTCCAAGATCCTTTGCTAACCTTGCAATAACAGGAGAAGCTCCAGTACCTGTACCACCACCCATACCTGCTGTAATAAATATCATGTCTGCACCTTCCAAATGCTGTTTAATTTCTTCGCTTGATTCTTCAGCAGCATGCCTTCCAATATCCGGATTAGCACCAGATCCAAGACCATGAGTAATTTCTTGACCAATAGGAATTTTTACTACTGCTTTGTTCTTAGATAAATCTTGAGCATCTGTGTTTATAGCAATAAACTCAACTCCAGTGATTTGACCGGATTCAATCATAGAATTAAGAACGTTACCTCCGGCGCCACCTATACCTAAAACCTTAATTTTGGCAAAGTTTTCTACTTCAGGCTTTACTTGCATTTGATTTTTTCTTTGGGCAGATTAAATATATTAATGTCAAAACTTGAGCAGTTACTAAGGCAAAAAAGATTTAAACCTCTCAAACAACCTAGACATACTTTTTTTAATAGTACCGTTTTTGTCGTCCAATGACAATAGATTACTACCCCTATAGAGTTTAACCCCATAAAGGATAGCACCAACTCCAGCAGAAGCATCGGGACCTTTTATTTCATCAATTAGTCCAGTAACACCCTTTGGAGTACCTATTCTCACAGGCATTTTTAAATTAACCTTAGCACTTCTTTCTACACCAGCAGTTAAAGCAGCTCCTCCAGTAATAACTATTCCTGCAGGTAATTTTCCGCTTAAACCGGATTTTGTTACTTCAAGAGCTACAAGTCTAAATATTTCTTCAAGTCTAGCGTTTATTATTTTATAAAGCATACTTCTGGGAATTCTTTCTATATCTAAGTTAAATTCAGACACATCAAACTCTTCTTCTGCAACATCTCCTGCACCGGATTTTGAGAGCATGGCTTCATTGCTTAATCTAAGCTTTATCTTTTCTGCATCTTCAAACCTAGATCGTAGTCCTATTGTTAAATCTTGAGTAACAAGCCTCCCCCCAATAGGTAAAACAACAGAGTGAACAGGGCTACCATCTAGAAATGCTATTACTGAAGTTGTACCTCCTCCTATATCAACAAGTAAGACACCAAGTTCTTTTTCAGTATCATTAAGTACAGCCTCAGAAGAGGCTAAGGCACTATAAACAAGTTCATTAACATCAACTCCAACTTGATTTACACATTTAGTGATACTTCTCATGGCCGTCGCTGAACCATGAATAACATTAGTTTCAACCTCAAGCCTCACACCAGACATTCCAACTGGATCTTTTATTCCTTCTTGGGAGTCAACAACAAAATCTCTTGGAATAACATGAATAATTTCTCTTGTTGAAGGAAGAGAAATAGCTTGAGCTGCTTCTATAACCCTTGCAACATCACTCCTTGATATTTCAGATGTTTCATTTGGAGATACTGCAACTACACCGTGAGAATTTAACGTTTCCATGTGGCTTCCATTTATAGTTACAAACGCATTAGAAATAGAAACTCCAGCCATCCTCTCAGCTTTTTCTATGCTTTGAGAAATAGCTTCAACAGCACTATCTATATCAACAACGTTTCCTCTGCTAATTCCTTTTGATGGTATATTTCCTGAGACTCCAATTACAGAGATCTTGTTTTCAGATACAGAAGCAACAGTAGTGCTTATTTTAGTTGATCCTATGTCAATTCCAGTAATAATTTTTTCCTTGGGCATAAGCTTAAAATCTAATCATATAATACTATTACTTTATCATAACGTAAATCAATCTTTTTAACTATTTTCCCTTCAGCGTTAAGGTTTTTAATTAATGCTCCAACAGTTTCTAAGGATTTTTCTCTATCTTTATCGTAACCAATATATACTTCAGTACTACCAACATATATCTTTGTATATTTTGGATAAAAACTCATACTGCTAATCTTTACTTCTTCCTTTTCTGCATATTTTAATATCTCCACACTAACAGGAATAATATCTTTATCTAAAAAGTTTCCTACTGCTATGTCATCCTCATATTTAATCTTAGGAAGACCTGAATAACTCTTATCAACTACCCCAAGAACATAACCATCCGAATCAATAAGATAATAAGTTTTCTCATCGTTATAAAGAATTGCAATTGGAACTCTTTCTTCAACAATCACCTTTAACTTATTTGGGTATTTCTTTTCTATCTCAATGTTTTTTGCTCCTAGAAAGTTCTTTTTTAATATGTCTTCTAGATTCTCAGTATTAACTATAAATATTGACTGATCTAAAGAGTTCTTTTCAACTAATGTCTTAACATCTTTTTCATTTACAAACCTAGATGCCCCAGATATTTCAAATAAATTAATTTTAAAATATTCTAGTACATTAAATCTAAATACAACAAATCCAATTGCACCTACCAGTACACAAGATATAAAAATCTTTTTTGCTAAACCATGATGAGTTCTAAGTACTACTTTAGGATTCCTAAAGGTTCTTCTCTTTTTATTTATTCTCTTTAAAAGAAGATCACTACCGCTTGTTTGAGCATTAGGAGAAACCTGAAAAGAATACTTTCTAATTGGTTTGTCTTTTTTTATTTTTTGAGTATTTGATAACTTCATTAGCAATTTTTTCTGCAGGATCTTCTTTTATAAAACTCAAAGCTTCATTATTATTTAGTTTATATTTATCAAGATTAGCCAAAGAATTTTTAATAGCATTTTCCAGGGTTTTAGCATCTAAAGTACCTTGGTTTAGTATTCCTGCTAAACCGTAACCCCTTAACATTTCTGCATTCTTATTTTGTTCATTATGAGAAACCCATGGAATAGGTATTAAAATACAAGGCTTTTTTAATGCTAAAATTTCAGATATTGTATGAGCTCCCGATCTTGATAACACCAAGTCAGATTTGTTAAACGCTTCTCCAATTTCATTATCAAACACAAACTTTCTTAAGAAATACTTACCTTTTACCTTATCTTTTATACTTTCATACTTAGCTTGAAGCTGATTATAATCATTATTTACTGAGTTATCTCCAGTTTGGTGAATAATATTACAAAACCCAAGAAGATCTTCTAATGATTCCTTTACTAAGTTATTTATTATATGAGAACCTGTCTTTCCAGCTGATATGTAAACAGTTGGAAGATTATTATTTACACTAAATGAGTTTGATTTAATTTCAAAAATACTCTTTCTAAGAGGAATACCTGTGTAAATAACCTTCCTTTTAGGAAAATACTTTTCTGATTCTCTCCAAGATATCATTACTTTTTTTGCAAACACTGATACAAGTTTGTTTGCATACCCAGAAACTACTGTTTGTTCATGAGTAATAGAAGGTATTTTAAGAATGGATCCAGATACTACAACTGGAGCTGCAATATAACCTCCAAAGGACAGTATTATATTTGGCTTTATTTTTAATAAAAGATAAAAAGATTGAATAAAACCATAGGGTATTTTTAATAGCCTTCCAATATCATAAGTTTTATATAGCTTTCCAGCTTTAAGATCATAAAAAGGAATTCCTAAACTTGTTATTTCTCTATATTCAAGAGTTGGATTAGTATCTCCTTTCATAGAATATTTATGACCTATCCAAAATATTTCCACACCAGAATCTTTTTCTCTTAACTTTTTAATTACAGGAAGAGCAGAACTATGATGTCCTCCTGTTATTACTACTTTCATTTGAAATACTTTCTTAATTTTATATACAACTTATCTAATTATAGCTGAACTTAAGATTGAGATGTTTCATTTATATTAGCTAAAATACCAAGCCCCATCAAACTAAAAATCATTGAGGATCCTCCATAAGATATTAATGGAATAGGGACACCTGTTAGTGGAATTATTTTAGTCATTGCTGCCACATTTACAAAAAACTGAATTCCCAGCCAGGAACTTATTCCTGTTGCAATTAACTTTCCAAGAAGATCTGGAGCATTTTTAGCAATTACAAAGCCTTTGTAAACAAGATAAAGATATGCAAGAACGATAGAAGCTGTACCAATAAATCCAAATTCCTCCCCAATTATTGCGAATATGGAATCTGATGCAACTTCTGGAAGATACTGATATTTTTGCTTAGACTGCCCAAAACCAACTCCAGTTATTCCACCAGATCCTAAAGCCATAAGAGCTTGTTTTACATGGTAGCTGGATGCACCAACATCGTCATCTCCAGAAAACATACTCATAAGCCTAGATCTTCTGTATGGAGATATTAAAATTACTGCAACAGCTATGGTCATAATAATGGGAATTGTTATAAGCACTGGTTTAATTGGAGCACCAGATACAAAATATACAATAGTTCCAAGCATAAACACCATAACTGCAGTGGACATATTAGGTTCAAGTAGGATAAGACCAGATAAGAGGCTTGCTGTGACCATATATACCCAGAAAAGTTCTCCACCTTCTTTTATATTTTTGCTAAGTTGAACAGATAAATAAAGTATTACGGTAAGTTTAGCTAGCTCTCCAGGTTGAAATCCTAATACTCCAAGAAATGGAATTGGAGGAAGAGGTGGAGGATTTAAATACAACCATCTATTAGCTCCATTTACACATGGAGAAAAAGGAAGATTGGCAGAACATGGAAATAAACTAACTAATGCTAAAACCCCTAAAGATATAATATTAAATAAAAAGAGAGAGTATGAAACACGAGAAAGTTTCTTGTAGTCTAAATTATAGAAAATGGAAAAACAAATTAATCCTATAATAACCCAGCCTAATTGAAGAAAAACAAATCTATATGGTTCATTATATAAATTATTAGATGTAATAACCGTGGAATCTGCAATCATAAAAAGACCAAAGCCTAAGAATGCAAAAATTGTAAAAAGAAAAGACTTATCTTTCCCCCTAGTTTTTTTTAGTTGGATAAAATTTCTTTTCATTTTCATAAGATAGCAACGAAGATACCAAAGAATGCAAAGAACACTCCAAAGAGTAGAAATCTTAAAGTTATCTTGCTTTCATGCCACCCTAGAAGTTCAAAATGGTGGTGAAGAGGAGCCATTCTAAACAACCTTTTCCTCGTGTATTTATAAATAACTTGCTGTAAAGGACTAGAAATCCCATCAACGAAGAAAATAGCACCCATAAAAAGGAATGCAACTTCTCTATGCATAACAACAGCAAGAATAGCCATAGTTGCCCCAAG
>JBAQUF010000063.1:0-19686 GCA_049297375.1 Patescibacteria group bacterium | reverse complement strand
CTCCTGAGTTATTAATTTATCTGAGAATTCATTTGCGTCAAAGCCTATTTTGTAGTCTATAAGGTTTGTAGGATTAATTAATAAATCTTTGTGAGATATCACCCAAAATATTGAGTAGAAATCCCCTTTTGGGTAAACGGCGTAGGGTACGCTTTCAGGAAACCTCTGCTTTAGGTATGACACTTCCAAGGGAGGTTCATTTATATTTATTATGGGTATTCTTACTGCAAAAATTACAAAGTTTAGGATTAAAAATCCAAAAATAAATAGGCCTTTTTGCCACTTCTCTTTCATTAAGGTATAGAGGTCCTGTATAAAATAGACGTTGATTACTAAAACAAAGAGATAAACTACTACAGCCCATCTTACCAACACTCTAAAAACAGGCATCACGTAGTACAAAAGGTAAGAAGGGGTGTATATTGTGACTCCACTTATCGTAAATGATGGTGGACCTGATATTAATAAAATACAAAATACTATCAAGAAACTTCTAGTTATCACCTCTCTGTTTTCATAAACTGATCTAAACGCAGGATACTCTTTATTCTTAAATCTCTTAAGAAGCAAGAGAATAGCTACCGATCCCATTCCCAAAATAAAATGCCAGCCAATATAGCTACCTGCCATTTCCTGCTCTGCATAATCATCTGCTAAGTAGTAATTTGTTTTACTGATGCTAGAATAAATATTTTTGGAAAGGTTACCAAAAAACAAAGAGTTCTTAGGAGGTATTACAGGATACCAAGGTCTAAAACTAAAAGCGTACCAATCATCTACAGCTCTATAAACAGAAGACGTTTGCTCTTCTACAAGTTTATTCTTAGTTTTAGAGTAGTTACCAAATAAGGGAACATTTTTCACAAATACTGAACCAAAAAATACAATTACTCCAAAGGCAACAGGAGCAACAAAAATAAGTATACTTTTAAGAGCTTTGGATCTGACGTTTCTTTTTGATATTAAAAGTGAAAGATACCACAAAAGAACAGTAATAAACAAAAAATAACCGTAGTAACTGCTTACTAACAAAGACAAGAAAACAATCATTCCAATTAAGAGTGGTTTCTTATCTTTAATTAGATTATCAACAACTAGTGGGAACAGGAAGATGAAATATAAGGACGTAGTTGCAGAAGTTACTCTATTCAAAAAGTAGATTGACGTTGAATAGAGTATGGAGAAAATTAAAGGGAAAATAAAATTTCTACTAAAATTTCTGAATAGTTTATAAGCAAATAAAATACTAAGCCCTATGGCGAGCAATACGAATAAATTATTAAGTGTAACAAAATCTAGAAACCTTGACAAAAACTTAGTAAGTGTAGATGTTAGATAATCTGCACGCACAGTATCTAGTATGTTTAATGAGGTTCCTGATATTTTATTAAACTGATTAGAGTTTCTATAGTAGTTTCTCAAAAAACCTAAGGCTGAGTCATTATAAGAATAAATGATATAGCTTTTTATAAACGAAAGCATAATTAATTAAACACTATTTGCTCTTCAAAGTCTTTTTTAGCAACTAAAAGCAAGTATGTAACATGACCTATTAGTGAAACAAACGATATTATTAATCCCAAGTAAAGATATATTTGCGGTGTGTAATACAAAACGTAGGATCCAGAAGAATCATCAGGTAAAATCCAATTATTTTTATAATCCGTACCTAAAGGTTGTTTTACTAGTGGTTTTATTTTCAATAGAAGAACATCACATAGATTTAATTCGTTTATAACTAAATTACAATTATAGTAATCAGTACTAGTTACATCTTTGTTATCAAAAAGCACCAAACTCTTATCGTACTGTCTATTGAATGTAATTACCTTTTCTGAGTCAGTAGAAACTAAGTGCATAACAGGACTTATTCTTTTGTACTCCAATGAAACGTTGTTTGAATAAAATAGAGACTTATATAAATCGTCTGAAACTTTGTACAAGTCAATGTTCTCTCCACTTATTATTTTAGTTAATCCCTTATCTGAAGAAAGATCCTGCACAAGTGGAAATTGAACATAATCCTTATTAGCCAACACGTACCTAACTCCACCCGAACCAAGATAATGCGATAAATTATCTATAGGTGGGATATTATAAGCATTCTTTAGAAAAACTGGCACCCATGTGTCTGTCCAATAGTAAACAACCTTAGGATTATTAAGAATACGATCCATTATATAAGATGTATATATTTCGTCATTCCACTTTACCATAGGACCGTGGTACATCGCAGGAAACAGTACTACTGTTTCATAATTATTGTTAGTATCATTAAAATACTTACTAATACGTGTGTAATCTTCTGGAATAATAATATTTTTCCAATATGAGAATATATTTCCTTTATAAAACCCTACAATACCAAGAGCTATAAGCAAAGACATAAAACTTATCAGTAATTTAGACTTGTATTTGCTTATGACAATACCAACTAACAAAGAAAGCAAGAAAAAAGTAAGTGGAAAGACCTTTAACTGAGGTGATCTAAAGACGAAAGATCCAGGTAATGCCTTGAATAGCGACCACAAAACACCAAAATTACCGCCCATGCTTAGACCAAACATCAGCAAATATAGGATAAAAATTAATTTCAAATACTTGTTTTTATTTAAGTACTTAGTAATGTAGAAAAAGGATACTAACAAAAACGAGACAAAAGATACTCTAAACAAGTTGGAATTAAAAAACCTGAATACCGAGTAGTACTTATCAGACAAACTAATATTTGATAAAAAAATGAAGGAGTTAAAAGGTGTATAAATATTATTGTTATAAATATCTATTAGACCAAATTTTAGACCCTTGCCAGAATGCATAAATACAGTTGCTAATAGCCAATAAATATTCAAAAAAACTGTAAGAATGGGAAGCAGTACTATATTTTTGTACCTCAAAACAGCAAGTTTTATCGGAATTCTATTTACCACAATATTTGTAACAAAATAAATCAAAGAAAAAACCAGAACCCCATAAAAGTGGGCAACGTTGGAAAAACATAGTAAAGATAGTAATGACATCACCACCAAGTATTTAACTTTAGGATACTTAACATACCTTATTAAGTAAGATACAAAAAGAAAGCTGCTGGCCTGACTATACGTTGTAGTACTCCATCCATATGCTATTTGCACAAAATTCAAGCTGCTAAAAATATAAAAAAGTGTGAGAAAAAAACTCAGTGGTTTATTTCCAAATAATATTTTGAAAGAGAAATAGAGACAAATATATAAAGTCAAATATGGTAGAAATATCCATAGAAACGAGAGTGTTTTCACATCTGGAACAAATACATTTATAAGATTAAAAACCTTATTTATTAAAAAATTTGTAACAATATAGTTAGCATCATAAATTAAACCGTTACGAGAATCTGCATATGTAAAATCTGATAATTCATTAAAAGCCTTTATATTAAGAACCGGTGTAGAGTTGTCAGCCCAATAAGGGTATCCGTCAGATATTAAAGGTAATCTGAATATTAGTATTGATACTAATAATATTAAGAAAAGGAAAATGACATCGTTATTTAAGAAGTATCTTATTGCCTTTTTCATATTCTTACTTTCTTTTTAAAAATAGTGATGTAGTTGGTAATAATATTTCTTGGATTAACTGTAGAAAGATAAACTTTACCAAAAACTTTTTTATCGTATATTCTACTTGCTTCAATTTTTACTGGATGTAAAAGTGGAAACTTTATAAGCCGTTTTGGCATAACCAGTTTTTTGTTAAATGTTTTTGTAACCGTAGCATCAGATCTAAAACCCAGATTAGTGATTAAGTTGACAGAAGGAACTACACTCAAACCTTTGTTATAAGCCACAGCATAGTACCACTTCATATCCCACCCATCACTGTAATTAAAATACTTATTATTAAATGCAGTTTTCCAAAAGAATCGTTCTATAATATTGGGATACCACTTCATAATTTTCTTTGAACTAACAAATTTCGGATATGACTTCATTTCACTATCAAACTTATTCCATGACCTTTTCCATGTGGCCCACCCCCAAATAAATGCGTACTTTGAAAACAAGTAACTCTCCTTCGAGAATTTATTTCCAGGTAAGAAATTGTCGCCACTAATCATCATTACTTTGGAATTATTTCTGTATCTTTCTAGAAGTTCCTCACAAAATCTAAAAAAAGATTTACTTGGTAAACAATCATCTTCCAGAATTATCCCCTCATCTACAAAAGAAAAAAACCAGTTAATGGCATCTGGAATAGCTTTATGACACCCCATATTTTTATCTCTAAAAAGGGTTTTAACTTCACAATCCCAATCTACACCTTCAAAAACTTTTTTAACTTCATTACATTTCTTAGATTCCCCTAACTTGTTATCTCTAGGACCATCAACTGCAATAAATAACCTTTCTGGTCTCATACTCCTTACGGTATCAAATACTTTTTTAGTAGTATCTACCCTATTAAAGGCATTTATTAAGATAGGTGTCTTAAATGACATATTATTTAAACTAACAAAACTTTTAAGTTAAGCACTGTTGTTACTGCGACTATATTAATTATATCTATATTTTGAGGCAGAAGGTAAATATTAAATATCAATTTTTAATAGAAGCACTTACTATTAGATCAGAACCAAAGGAGGGAAGTATCCTACCCAAAGTTACAGAAGCAAATCTACCACTTTTAGAAAAATTAACAATATCAGA
Organism: Patescibacteria group bacterium; assembly: GCA_049297375.1. GTDB lineage: Bacteria > Patescibacteriota > WWE3 > UBA101185 > UBA10185 > JAAZNV01. The sequence goes on along the minus strand of JBAQUF010000063.1, from coordinate 15,001 downwards.
AGATACACTCTTTATCTCGAATCCATGATCTTCCAACAATTTACATAACGTCTTCAAAGTAAAATACCTAATATGCCCTGAATCTTTTTCCCTACAAGTAGTTTCTACATTAGGGGAAACCCCAGCTAAAAGCATAAGTCTTCTACCAAACGAAGCAATATTTGGAGTTGATAAAACCAATATTCCATTTTTATTTAGAACTTTTTTTACGTTTTCTAAAAAAGTATCCGTATCAAAGATATGCTCAATAATCTCCCCACAAAAGACCACATCAAACTTCTCATTAACTTTTAAAGACCATTCTGTATTCAGGTTAGCTTCAATAGCTTTATCCAACTTAGTTGAGGCCACCTTTATTGCTTTGGTGGAACCATCTAAACCTACAATGTAGTTATTTTGAGATTTGAGAATGCTTCCTATGTAACCATCGCCACAACCAACATCCAGGATTCTCTTATTACTTTGCACAAGCTTCTTATAAATACCTATCCTTGCGTTATCAGTTATTTTAGGAACATACTCCTTGGAATACCTTATTTGATTAAATTTTTTTTCATCAATCATAACTTTTAAGTTAGTCTAACATATGCATTTACTTCTATTTTATTAAATCTGCAAAAATATTTCCCCTTTCAGAATCTCTATCTTCACTAGGTCTATATTCTTTAGGTATATCTTTTGAGGTACTTTTATCTCTCTGACAAAAGTTAATAGCACTATAACCAATACTTTCAGCCATATCTCTTAATATACCTTTAGTTAATACAGATATGTGACCATTGTTATCCCACTCTTCAGTGTAAAGTCCACGCCCTCCCTCTGAAAAATCACTTCTCTTTTCAAGAGAAACTAACAAATCAGGTGTATTCACTCTGTGTACACCACCCTTCTTCAAAACTCTGTAAGTTTCAGATAAAAATACCCATTGATCCCTCTGCGACAGGTGTTCTATAAAGTCTTCATGAAATATAAGATCAACAGAACAGTCAGGTAAAGGTAGTTTACACTTTGTGATATCAATAGCGTAAAAATCTTCTTTACTACCACGAATCTCAGGACCATAAAATTTATCTGTGTAATATTTTAAATACTTTTCACAGTGGGTATACACTAAATCAATATTAACCCACCCTTTTAAAACTCTAGGACCACACCCAAAATGAAGCTTTAGAGGTTTATAATTTTCATAGTTTCCCTCAAGCCTAGCATAATCCTTAGACAACCTACCGGAGTACACTCTTCTTATTACTATGTTAAATCCAAAGAACCTTATAATTTTATCAATTATTTTTTTCATTAAAATTTTTAAATATATTACGAATTTTAAGCAGTGCTGCAAAAAACCAACTGACTTGCTCTGACTCAAAATCATTCTGTAGCGTTACTAGTGTTTTTTGAGTATCCTTAGATTTCTTAATATTTAAAATTTCTTCCTCTGAAAATCTATACGGATATTTCAATAATATACTCTTCAAACTATTGCTAAAATCTTTTACACCTCTTAACCAATAAGAGTTTCTAACCACTCTGTGATAATAAAATGCATCTTCTACTATCTTAATGGAGTAACCATTTAACAGAATCTTATATCCAAAGGACCATGTATCCAGAACACCAAATTCTGGATAACAGTCGTATCCTCCTACTTTATCAAATACTGATCTATGAAAAAGATAATTTCCATCTACCACAGGATGATGAGAAGCTCTTCTTAAATCATTAAATTCCATCTTTTCCTTTTTGAACACCCATTTTATATAAACTAGGTCAATAAAAATAATATCGTAAAAAAAATAAATCTTCTGAAAGGAGACAACATTATCCTCCCCTGTAACACTATCAACTAATCTAAAGAAGGACGCCTTATCTAAATAATTATCAGCGTCAATCATAAACAACCAACTATATTGAGACTTTTTTATACACTCATTTCTAGTGTAAGCACCACCTTTGTTTACCGCATTCCTACCAATTACCACATTCTTAGGGTACCTTTTTTGATAATTTTGAAGCATTTTCCAAGTGTTATCTTTAGACCCATCGTCGACCATACAAATCTCAAATTTAGATAGTTTCAAATCAAGGATAGACTTAACAGTGTCATTTATTGTTTTTTTACAGTTGTAGCAAGGAATAACAAAAGATATGCCTGCTTCCTTCGGATTCATTTAGACTTCTCCTTATTCATAATTAAGCACCATGTTTTTTCTCAAATATAAACATACCACATGCATAATTCTGATTTTCTGCTGACGATATATCAACATTTTCAATAAAAACACCATCATCGTTAACAAAAGAAAAACTAACAAGGCTAAGTAAACTAAATGTTTTAACTATATAACTAGGACTAAACACTCTATGAGCATTAAAACATATGCGTGGAACTCCTACAGGAGTAGAAAAATACAACTTTCCATTTTCACTTAACACTCTTTGTAACTCCTTCATACCTTTTACAGACCCATTAGGATCCACTTTATCACCATATCTGCCAAGACCTACATGTTCTATCACATGAAGACAGGACAAGGATTTAATTTCACCATCTTTATAGGGTAACTTTGTTACATCACCATTAACTATTTTTAAGTTACTTAAGGATGTATTTATGGGTCTTATATCTACAAATTCAGCACTTGTAATCTTTGACAAATACCCACTCATTTCATAGGTAGAACCTACATCTACATGTTTTTTAGCACATGATTTTTGAATATTTTCAAAAGCCCAAAGCTGCTGGTAGAAATAATGAGCATCTAATGACGTGTCTATAGATTTATCATGTAAAGCTGGATAGAGATCAATTAATTTTATTTTTTCACCATTTTTTATGTTCCTAAATCTTACTAAATCTCTCACAAACCAACTATATCCATACAAGCCACTGGCTATTTTCAAAGGATCTACAACAGGAGAAACAATTCTATAAATTAGATATCCTATGTTTTTATATTTGTTTTTAAACACTTTCATTTATAAGCTTTTAAAACAAAATAATGGGAATGTTTTTTATCTATTCTAGAAAAGATATTTGGTAGTGGGTAGTAACCAGAAGACATGGAGGACACCACAGAAAACCCATATTTACCAAGAAACTTCGATAATGAGTATATTGTGAAAAGCCTTAGATGCTGCCAAGATCTACGACTAGAGTTTTCAGATTCAGTATCACTCCAAAGGCATAAAGGGTTGCCAACATTACCCTTTTTACTAATATTTGATAGGTCAAAGGGTTGATAACCTAACAGCAATGAGAATATATTATGCCAGCTTGATAGGTTAACAGTAGACACAATAAAAACACCACCATGCTTTAAAACCCTATAAACCTCTGAGATAAAATTATCTGTATCATATAAATGCTCAATGACTTGGTTACTATGAACTATATCAAAAGTGTTATCCTCAAAGTCAAATTTTTCATTTAAGTCAAATTCTTTTACACAAATTCCCTTCTTTGCAGCTTGCTTTATTCTTTCCTTCTCTACCTCTACTCCAAACAACAGAGCTTTAGGATATTTCGTACCTACGGAAATCGTCCAAGACCCATCATCACAACCAAGATCCAAAATCTTTACACCAGTACCACTTAGTTCAGGAAGCATTTTTAGTATGTTTTTCCTGTTCTCTTCCTGAGCAATACACACTAGCTTATGAAGGTATCTTTTAATATTTTTTAACATATTGGTGTACTATCAAAAATAGTACTGTAGTCAAAACTCTTTGAGTACCTTAAGGTATTATCCCTAAGTGTCTGATTTATATCACAACCCATTAAATCTACCACATTATTTACAATACTATTTAAATCTTCAGTTATTATTCGACCACACTTATTTTCTTCTATCTCCTTAGCATTCCATGGAACATTTGTTAGCAAAACAGGAACCCCACACCCTAAGTACTTCTTTACCTTACCAGGATCAGCATAATAGGTCCATGTATCAAGACTTTTAATGTAGGGAGCTATAGCAACACATGATTTAGCAATTTCTTCTTCAAGTACAATGTCTTCTTCTACTTCCATGAAATTAACGTATCTTTCAATCTTTAAATCACTAGCCATTTTCTTAAGTGTATCTTTATACCTACCTTTTCCTATTACTTTAAATTTAAAATCTGGATTTCTTTTAACAATCTGAGGAATAGATTTTATAACAAGCTGCACTCCTTGCTTCTCAATTAAATGACCCATAAATACTAATGTGTTTTTATCACATTCCTCATAAGAATATCTTCTAATTCTTTCTACCCACACTCCATAAGGAACTACTTTATGTTTTTTGTAGTCTTCTAATTTTATTCCAAGAAACTTTTCTCTTGCTTCTACCATCCTTGGAGATAAATCCCACATTTCATCTGCTTTCTTGTAACCAAGCGTATTAATAGATTTATATATAAAATTTTTAGCTTTTGATTTAAATCTACTATCAGGAACAAAATCTATTGCCCAATAGATCACCTTTTTAACTCGCATAAACATTTTTCCTAGCATTCCATACAAAGTACACAAACCATCCATGCAAACACACGCCTCCCAGTAAACTTTAGACCTTAAAATACATTTGAGGGTAAAAATTATCTCTTTAAGATAAATAATTATCTCGGGAGAGCCTTTGTAATCTCTAGACTTCCATACTTTATGAGAATTACCATCTTTACACCAAATACAAGTACTTATTCTATTAGGAGAATCAGAAAAAGCGTGGGTAATATGCATTACATTTTTTTCTTTCTTACCTTTTAGATACAAAACAAGGTCATCATCTGGCTGAGTGTTAAACTTATGTGAAATTACAACTATATTACCCATTTTATTAGCAACTTTCACCATATTTATATAAATAAATATTAAAAAGTAGCAATAAACTTTTCTTCTCTAATAGTTTATAACCACTCTCTCTAAGTGCATTTTCAACTTCAAAATATCTATTAATATGTCCTTTTTCTTTCTTAAATTTAGTTAAAAGATTATAAATAAAGTTCTCAGTTGGTAAAGAAACTATTAGATACGTATTATTTCCTGAAATTTTTTTCAAATCTGCTAACATTTTCTTAACATTTTTTACATGCTCTAAAACATCAAAGAATAGAAAGAGATTCACTTTACACTTTATCTTATCTATAAATTCTGAAGAATTATCTTTGGAGTTAATTATTGTTTCATAATTACCATTTCCAAGTTTGTCGTGCATATAAACACCAAGGTCTACATAGTGCTGAGAGGTTTCAACTAAGCAGACCTTATTAAATTCTTTAGAAAGCAGAGTAGATAAAAATGCAAACTGGCAACCAAAATCTACTAAAACATCCTTATCAATGCCCTTTTCATATCTTTTATATAGATTATGTGCAATCTTAATTCTTTCCCACCACAGGAGCCTTTTTGGAATAAGAGCTTTACTACCATAGTAGCCATAATCAGTGGTATTATCGCTTAGAACAAACTCTACAATTTTATTTAGGTCCCTATTATTATGCATTCTTAAAATATCTGCTACGTTCGTCTTTAGATACAGTAAGTACTGTATCCGCACTTCTAAAAAACTTAAACATACACAAAACTATATTAACAGGTAGAAATTGCATCAACCAAGTTAAAAAGTATGCAACCTTATCAAGTAATGTCATATTATACATACCGCTTCTTGAATAAGTTCTTCTAATTTTTAACGTATTAACTATTTGCTTGTTAATATTTGAATAGGTTGCAGATTTCGGATGTACTCTATATTTCAAAAGGACCTCAGGAATATTAGCAAACCTATACTTTGTTCCAATTCTAAAAGACATATCAAGATCCTGAGAAACTCTGTAATCAGGGTTGTATAAACCAACTTCCTTAAAACACTCTTTCCTAATAATAGAAACTGGTTGGGCAACAGGGGAATATTTAAAAATGTTTCTCCTTAAACTTTCATCATTAGTTGAATACTTTCTCACGTCTTTATCTACACCATCAACAAAACTTTGAATATAAGCACCGCAAATACCAACATCTAAATTATTTTCCATAAAGTCAACTTGTTTTTCTATTCTTGTAGGAAGAGATATATCATCTGAATCCGCCCAAACAATATACTTACCTTGGGATACCTCTAAACCTTTGTTCCTACCAGCAACTATGCCTAAGTTAGAGTCATTTTTTACCAGTACAATCCTCTTATCCTTTGCTGCGTAAGAACTAATAATTTTCCAAGTGTTATCAGTGGATCCATCATCCAAGATGATAAATTCAAAATTAATGTAGGTTTGATTTAAAATACTCTCAACAGCTTCTGAAATATACTTTTCAGCGTTATAAGCAGGCATTATTACAGAAACCAAAGGTTTATTTATACTAGAATTATTCATTTTCCTCACTTAACCATAAATACCAGTAGCAACTTTCATGTACATTATAAAGGAAATATTTTAACTATTCATTCCTTCTTGACCGCTACCATTCCAATTTCCATCATATATCTTCCTTTTTGATGGAAAAATACTAACAACAAAGCTATAAAGAATAGCCACAGTATCTACAAAAGTATCCCAAGCAACTATCAACTTGCATTTAATCCCATCACATCTCACTTTACTAACTCTAGAATAGTAGTCTTCGTATCTAAAGACAGTATTATCCCAAGAGTACTTTTTAGCCTTCTCTAAACCATTTTTCTTCATTCTTTCTAGCTTATATTTATCACTCAAGGTACTTAAAATAGTATCTGCTAATAAAATAGGGTTTCTTGGTTCAATAAGGACACCTATATCCCCCACTATTTCCTCATTTGATCCTACTCTTGTAGTAATAATAGGAAGACCGGAAGCCATAGCTTCAATGTAAACCCATCCAAATCCTTCATACAAAGTAGGCAATACAAACAACTTACACATTGCGTAGTACTTGGTAAGTAGATCATTTGAGTTAGGAATCCCTCCTGCTAACTTAACATTAGCTTCTAAAGAATATTCTTTAATCTTTTCTTCTAATCTTCTTCTTTCTACTCCTTCCCCCACTATGATAAAAACAAACTCTTTCCTCTTTCTCTTATTTACAATTTCATTAGCACATTTAATAAGAGTAATTAAATCTTTTCTTGGATCTAACCTACAAACAGTAAGAAGAGGAATCTTTCCATCCAATCTTTCTCTTTCATATAAGTCTTTAAAATTAATATTTGGATTAAATTTATTTAAATCTATTCCTTTAGGAATAATCTCAGATGAATATCCATACTTCTTGCATTGATCATTCATAAAATTAGAAATAGCTATTCTTCCATCAGCTCTTTTCCCTTCAATAAGTTCTAATTGGGTGTCTCCAGCAAGAACAAGAACATAAGGAGTACCAAAGAAGAGCTTAATAAACCTAGCTAAGAACGCCTCTAATGAAAAATGAACAGACAAAACATCAAACCTTTCTCCTTTTCTTCTCAAATCTCTATTTAACTCAATAAACTTAACAAAACACTTAAAATTAAATACAAAAGCATATAGAAAGCCTAAGAATCTATAAGAATAGTAACCATGAATACCTTTAACATACTCAATATGTACTTTATCTTTAAGATAATCTAAGGATCTACCTTCTGTGGTAATAACAGTCACTTTGTGGCCACTCTTAGAGAACTGATCTAAAAGATCCTTAATATGAGTTTCATTTCCTCCTTCGTTATAACCTACCCATCTATTGATAAATAAAATATTTAATTTCTTATCATTCATTTCATTTATTCTTTTCTTCTTTCTTTCTACAAACAAAGATAACACTCTTAGCAAACAACCTAGGACTAACCTTTACCATCAGATCATTTACAAAATCAGGCATAAAATTCCAAAATACTCCATAACATACAAAATCTTTGTCAATAGATTTAAAGTAATTTTTAATAAACTCATCAATCTTTTTAACATTAAAAATATATTTATGAGTAAAAAGATCAAATCCTTTATTTAGTACCTTATTAAACATAAAACCTAATCTGCAATTTAGAGTAAATTCATTAGGCAAGGTAACAATAATGACCCCACTATCCTTAACTACCCTGTTTATCTCCTTAGATAATAAATCTGGTCTAAAAATATGTTCTAAAAACTCAGAAACAATAACTAAATCAAAAGAACTTGAATCAAATGGAAGAACTAAGTTCTCATTAAAATCTTGTTTAATAATCTTAACCTTATTCTCTAGTCCATAATCATTAATATCCATTCCAATATAATTTTTAAAATTAAAATATAGATTATTTAATCCACAACCAATATCCAGAACCTCCGGTTCTGTAACCTTTAAATTTCTATCTATAATATTTCTAATTTTTCTTCCTCTGTAATCTTCCATATTCTAAAAATAAATAACTAACTAAATATATTTACTAAACTTCAATCCAACACTTTCCCAATCAAGTTCTTTAACAAAACTCCTTGCTTTATTCACAATATTATCTCTATAACTTTCATCTTCTAATAATTTCTTAACTTCACTAAAATACAAATCCTTATCAAAAGGTTCAACCCAAACTACTCCAAATTTAAAATCCTCATAAATAGTGGGAAGTTTATAGGAAACAACAGGAACACCAGAAGCAATACCTTCTGCAATAACAACTCCCCAGCTTTCAAAACTACTTGGAAAAAGTAAAATCTTACTTGATTTAATAACTTCTATCTTTTCTTCACCATCTAGAAACCCCTTCAGATCAACATTCTTCTCTATTCCATTCTCCCTAATCAACTTTTTCAAGTCCCCAATCTGCTTTTCATCTCCCCATCCAACAATAGCTAACTTCCCATTATAACTTTCACTGCCTATGTTAGCTTTTCTTCCTTCAACAATCTTCTTCCAAACATAAATTAAATCATTTAATCCTTTTTGAGCATGAAATCTTCCAACAAAGCAGGCATCATACTTCTTTTCGTTCACACTAACCTTATCAAACTCTTTGGTATCTACTCCTCCTGATGTAATAAATATCTTATCTTTTGATAAACCTTTACTTACTAAATAATCAATATCGTCTTTACATAAAACACAAACATAATCACAACATAATTTAAATAAGAAAACAGAAATTTGTTGCGAAACAAAAGATAAGAAAGTCCTATAAGTAAACTCAACCTCCTTCTTAAAAGGATTTCTTGATCTTAAAAAGATACTACCAATCCATTTTATATTTGGATTAAACAATTTATATAAAAAACATGGGAAGGTATCTGGCAGAAAATCAGAAGCTGACCATAAAACAGTATCTCTATCATTAATCTCTTCATTTACACCTTGCTTTTTTATATTTGAAAAGAAAATATTAAAAGAAAACAGTATTCTTAAGAAATAAGCACCAACTAAACTCAGAGTTTTAACTTCAAAGCTATTTAAATAAGAAGAATCTATGTTTTCTATATTCTTTTTTACCATTTCAATACCTTCAGGACACCCAAGATACTTCAAGTTACATAATTTCTTATCTCTTAACACTCTAGATACATTCATAACTATCTTATCTCCTCCTCCCATACTATTTTTATCTACTTGCGCATTAAAAATTATATAAAGACTCTTCATTTCTTACTCTCTTTCTTAAAATACCCACTAATAAATCCCGATATTCCTTTTAACTGTTTAATATCCCTATTTCTTATTGCACTATATATCCAATAAAATTTAAAAACTAAAAGATTTAACACCACCCCTACTACTCCTTTAAAAGATTTAGGCCTAACATGTTTCTTGTAAAAAATTCCAGTATCCAAACCAATATAATAAGCATTTCTAGAGAGTCCTAATCTAACATTATGATGAGAAACTACGTTTGAATTAAATATTATCTTGTATCCAGCTTTCTTTGCTCTAATAAAAAGATCTCCATCTGCATGATTAAAATTAAAGTCAGTATTAAAACCTCCAACTTTATCTAACACTTTTCTTTTTATTCCCATACTTGATGTAGTAGCAAGATCAATTTCTTGTCTTTTGTACCCTTTTGACTCTTCAAGACCAGCTCCAATACTGTATGCCCCACTTTCAAACAATACTCCTGGTTCTAAAACCCTGTCTTCCATTGCAAAGTGAAGATAAGGCCAAGAAAATACTTTACCTACAACATTATTCTGACTTAAAAGATACAATCTATGCATCTCTCCAGCAGGAAAACATGTAGAAATAATAGGCCCTGTAACAATTCCTATATCCTTACTGCTATCTAATTCTTGGTTAATTATTTCCAACCAATCAGACTCTATCTCCACGTCATCTGCAATATAAGCAAGATAATCAGAATTAGAATATTTCCAACCTAAATTAAACAAAGTAGGAAGATTCTTAATAGGATTATTAATAACTTTTATTCTATCTTTATAACTAAAGTATCTTTTCAGTAAATTAGCTATCTCATTAAGATTTGAATAGTTTTCAATCACAATAACTTCAAAATCATCATAAGTTTGATTAAAAATAGAATCTAAACATTTAACTAAATCTCCATCTCTAGTTTTATTAGGGTATGTATTTACAGTAATAGTAAATTTAAATTTGTTATTTTGCATATTCTTCTAAAATATTTACCATCTTCAACGCAATCTTCTTGCATTCAAATATATCTTGGTCAGTTTTAAATCCATTTTCACCTAGCATATTCCATATGTCCTTGTTATTTATCAAATATTTCATCTTTTTATATAAATCATCTATATCTCCAACCTTAAAAAGCATTCCATTAGCTCCGTTTTTAATTACACTCTTAAAAGATTTTAGATCTGGAGCAATAACAGGCTTTTTAAACTTCCAATTCTCAAGTAAAGAAGTGGTTACAACAAAATTATTAGCCATGTTTGGACTTCTCATAGCAACACTAATATCAACATCTGCCATAATTTCTTTTAACTCTTCATGGTTATACCACCCGGTAAATTCAACGTTCTTTAAATCCAAACTTTGAGCCAAGTCTTTAATCCTTTTCTCATCTCCACCACCCCCAGCAATTATTAATTTTGTATTTGGATATTCTTTATGTATAAGTGAAAAGGCATTAATTAAAGTATCTAATCCTTTGCATACAACCAAAGCACCATGAAACATAAAAACAATCTCTGATTTCTTCTCACTTTCTTTCTTAGGTAATTCTAATCCTTCAAGATTTATACTTTCCTCAACAACACTTACCTTTTTACTATCTAAATCTTTTTCTAAAAGAAATTTTTTGAAAGTCTCGCTAATAGCAACTAAACCATCCATTTTCTTCCACATCATCGTTTCAATCTTTAAAGCTATTTCAAACATTATTTTATGTTTCTCTGCAAGAGAATAACCACTTTGAAGATCTCCAAGTCTCATAACTACTTTTGTTCTTGGATTTAGTAATTTAGTAAAAAATGCAAAATAAGGAACAGAGTCATCACAATAAACTACATCAAACTTTTCTTTCTTATTCTTAAAAAGAACAAATATTGGAACAAGAAAGATCCATAGGTATGTCTTAACCATCTTATCTAAACTGTTTCCTCTGTTGAATGTAAAAGGTAAAAAAACATACTTCAAACCATTAAAAGAAGGTAAACTTTCCTTTTGCTTGTAGGTAAAGTAAAAAACATTATGATTTCTTTCACTTAAGATTCTTAAGAAGTCAATAAAAGAAGCATTTGTTCCTATTACTTGCTTGGGAGGGTATCTGTGAAGTACTGCTATTTTCATATATCTTTAAATTAAATCTGACTCTTATCAAAATCAAGCAAATGTCCTATTAATTTCTTAGTTGAATACCACAAAAACTTAACATCATCTAAACTTCTAATATTTATTAATCTTCTAAAGATATATTGAGGAGTTAAAAAGGAAGAATAAAGCTCTTGAGTTAGCTCCATTAATTTTTTTTCAGAAAAAGGAACTTTCATTACAGGGCCTCTCATGTCGAAAGCTTCATAATCTTTAGGGTCAACTGCAAACCAATCATTTTCTTTACATTGTGCGTAAAGCTTTGATCCAGGATAAGGAATAACAATAGTAGCTTGCATAGTATCTACATAACCTTTTTTAAATAATTCTTTAGATAAAGAAATAGTTTTTAATGCCATTTCTTCTGTTTCCCAAGGATAACCAAGCATTACTGTAATATGAGGTTCAAGACCAGATTCCTTTGCAATCTTTAAGTAAGGTTCTACTTCCTCCAGCTTTAGTCCTTTTTCAATCTTATCTAACGTTTCTTGGTTGGCAGACTCTAATCCATAAAGAATAAACCTAAAATTAGCTTTTTTCATGAGATCACAGTACTCCTTAGTTAAAGCATTTATTCTCATATTGCAGCTAAACACTACTTTTTTATTGTAGCCGGAATCAATCATTAGATTGCAAAACTCTTTTAAGGGCTCTCCAATAAAAAAAGTTCCAGCATCATCAAAAATTTCTTTAACTTCATATTTATCAACTAAATATTTAACTTCATTAAATAATCTTTTTGGAGAAAATCTTCTATAAGTTCCTTGTGGATACAAAACTTGATCCCAAATACAAAAAGTACATTTTCCCCACCAGCAGTCTCTTCCAGAATACACATATGTTCCTGGTTTGTATTTATAGTTTCCGTTTTCATAGGCATACAACTTCCACTTAGTTAAGTCTCTATCAATAAATGGAAGATTATCCAAGTTATGTTTTAATTCCAATGGACCTGATGACCAATACTTATCTATTTCTTTAGAAAAATCTCCTAACTTAATTCTTTTATCACCTTTTCTCCCAAATATCCCTCCAGGTAATTCTTTCTTTCTTTTATTACTACCTCCATCCTCACTAACCCTATCATTTATACAATCAAGAATATCTGTAAGAAGAAAATCATAATCTCCACCAGTAAGAACATAATCAACCGGACAGTTCTCTAATGATTCAATAGGAAGAAAAGTTACATGATCTCCAACAAGAACAACAATAGTTTCTGGTAGACTTTCTTTTATCTCCTTAATTATCTTCCAATGAGTTTTAATAACTGGAGTTTTTGATTCAATAAGTACCAAATTGGGATTATTCTCTTTTAAATCACTAAACCAATCTTCATAAGACATCTTTTCTGCAATTCCATCCATCCACAAAACATTATAGCCACTGATTTTTGCCATGGTTGCAGCATATGCAGGTACCATGGGGTAGACATAAGTTGGGAAGCTAAAGTATTGAAACTGTCTGTTTTGAGAAAGAAGCGGAATCCCCTTTTTACTTTCTATAGGAGGGTAACAAATAGCAACTTTAAATTTCTTCTTATTTATTTTCTTTTCTTTATCCACCAATATAATTTCCTGTTTTTTCATCTAAATTTCTCAACTGCAACTTAGGTTTTTTTAAGTACCCAATAATAAAATTAAGACCATAAACAACATGAGTTAAAAACATTCCTACTGATACATACAATCCTGCAAGTAAACTTTTTTCTTCAGAAGTTTTTTTAATACATTCAAAAAACATAACTGTTAAATAAATACTAATAACAGAAAAATATATTTCCCAAAGAGATGGAATAAAATAACAAAGCAAAGGACCTAAAGAAAGACCAAGAGTAAAAAGAGATGGAATAAAATAAGGAAAGAATTTAGATGTTTCTGGAAATACTCTTGCAAACCAACCCCTATGTCTTCCATATCTTGATATTTGCTTTAAATGTGGAAGGAGAAGTTCTCTTCTATGGTGATAAACAATTAAATCAGGTTCATAAGGGAAACCTCTTCCGAACTTTTTAACTAAATCCAAGCAAAGCTTTGTATCTTCCCCCGGCCAAAAATCTACAGTAAATCCACCAACAGAAAGAAAGACATCTTTTCTAACAAATAAATTTACCGTTGGAGAATCATCAATAACTTTTTTTTCTAAAGGCCTAAATCTCAATAAAGTAGATCCACTAACAAATGGAGTATCAAGAACCTTTCCAGCCATTTTTTCTAAAAAAGAACAATTCTCCGGAGTAAGAGTAGAACCAGCAAGAGCATAAACATTTTCATCTTCAAATTCTCTTTCAGCAACGTATAACCAATCTTTCCTTGGATATGCATCATCATCCAAAAAAGCAAGTATATCTCCTTTAGCTTCTTTTGCAGCAATATTTCTTTTTTCTGCAGGGCCTAAAGAACCAACAGAAATATATTTAAACTTATCATCATCAACTAAACCTTCCTCTTTTTCATCAAGAACAACTAAAACTTCATAATCACCATAATCTAACTCCTTAATTTTAGAAATACTTTCCTTCATAAAATCATTCATTTTTCTAACCGGGATAATAATGCTAAATTTATGAGTCATACAAGCCTCCGGTGTTTACCTTCATATCAAGTTCCTTGTCATAAACCCATTTTTGTCTGCTTCTATCATCATAATAACGAAGAAAATACATTCTATAAAAAACAGCTAAGGTGTCAGAGAGCATTTTACGAATATATTTACTAAAGGGGAAAAAACTCCCAAAATTAGTTCCAGAACCAAAGTTTATACTTATATAAACAGGTGCCTCATATATTCTTTTAAAGCCTAGTCTATGAGCAACAGCCAAAAGTTCTATATCAAAGGCGTATTGTTTAATAACAAGCCTTGGAAGGACAGCTTCAAGAACACTTCTTTTAAACACTTTCAACCCAACTTGAGTATCTTTAACCGGTACTCTAAAAAGAACCCTAACAATAGCATGGTAACCAAAGCTGTAAAATCTTCTAAAAAGTGGATAGATAACTTTAGAAGCTGGATGTCTTTTGCTTCCAAGCATAATATCTGCGTTGTACCATTCCATATGCTCTAAAAGCATAGAAATTCCATTAGGTTGTATTTCCATTCCTGAGTCAATAAAAGCAACAAAATCTCCTTTTGCCCTAACCATTCCATATCTAACTGCATATCCCTTACCACGATTAGTTTCGTAACCTACTACCTTAATATTCTCTCTATCTACTTTCTTTGCATTCTCAAAAGTCTTATCTAGCATTCCATCGACTACAACAATAATTTCAAAATCCCACCTAGTTTCTGACATAACATCGTAGA